>JAKBZR010000133.1 GCA_021842405.1 bacterium | reverse complement strand
TCCTTCCCCCTCCCAGGGGGAAGGTCGGGATGGGGGTTGACGGGCGTACTCTAATGATTACCCTTGTTTCTCCCATTGATTGACTCGTACCCCATCCTAGCCTGGAAGAAGAAGGGGAGCTTGGGAGTGCATTAGGCCGACCCCCATCCTAGCCTTCCCCCTCCCAGGGGGAAGGGATTCGGACTGGGTCTTGGCGATTACTACGTCGCACCACATCCTTGCCTTCCACCTCGCAACCGTTCCGTGCTCCTTCCCCCTCCCGGTCTATACAGCGGGGAGGGAGAGGGTGGGGGCGAACGAAAATCATTCCATGAGAACTGAACTCTTACCGAGCGGCGCCATTTCACCGGTTTTCACCGAGCGCCAGCGCGAGTTAAACGTAACCTCCCGCTTGGACTCGACGGAAAAAGATCGCTCGTCTTTTTAGGAGATTGTTGAAAAACTCGCCGAAGTGATCTACTTGTCCGGATAGCTCTCAAACAGCTTTCCCCAGGCGGTCTCGCGCTTCCATTGCTCGAAGGTCGCCCGATCTTTCCGAGGCCAGCGGTAGTAGTCATGGTAAAACTCGGACCCGAAAATGAATACTTTCACCATCGGCGTCTGGAAAAAGAGCTTTTGAAATCGCTTGAGCGGCCCGAACCAAAGCAGGTCGCCGACTCGACTCGCGCCGTTATCGCCAACGCGAAATCCCCAGCGCTCCTCCTTGATGTCATCGCCGACCAGCTCGATCTCCTCGATGCGACCGACGCCCAACCCTTGTTCATGAGCCATCCGAATGTAGGTGAGGCTCATCGGATCAAAACCCATCATTTTGGCCGCCACCGCATCAATCGCGACCTGATCGGCGCTGGCCAGGATCACATTTTTAATCTCAGGGATCATGGTGCGGGGACCGGGGCCGTTGCCGGCGGTCGTGCCATCCATCACCGCGAAGATTCCGGGGTGAATCTCCTTCTGAATGGCAAGCAGGTCCACCAGCGTCTCATGGATGTAGGAGTGGGCGTAGTGGCGGTTGGTATGCAACAGGCCGCCGAAGGCGTTTTTCATGGCGCCGGTGGTGGTGGTGTAGATATGACACTTCACGGTGGGCAGGTGCACGATGTTTTTCCCGTGAAAGAAGTCCGGTATCAATATCCCGCTCGGGAAGATTCGATCCAGCACGTTCATCCGAGTGTGCGGCTGGTAAATCTCCCACTTCATATCCTCTTCTTTAAAGTTGTAGCGCACCGGCACCTCATACTTCTGGAAGATGGGAACGTAACGGTTCAGGTCTTCACCTTTAAAGGCGTTGGTGACAACCGTCTGATTCTGAACGCAGACCAGATCCTTGAAACCGGCATCCTTCAACGCCAGGATCGTTCCCTCGAGCTGCCAGGGAGTCGTATTGGCGCCTGGAAATGGAAAGTGCCAGGAAATGTTGTCTTTTAAAATGGTCGGCTTGGATGTGTCTAGCGCGCCGGCCATCTCCGCCAGATCGCAAAGACGGCGGTAATCGTCCAACACCGTCTCCGGCCTGGTTCTCAATACGGCCACCACCGACCTCGCGCTTCGCTTTTCGGTTACCGTTGAACCGATACTTTTACGCTCTTCTTCCATCGTTTACCTCACCGCATCTACTTTTTTTCGAGCATGCCTTCCTGATCAGCACCGCTTTCATCCTCTTGGAGGTGGGCTGGAAACCGCTGAATGGAGTCATCGGCCGCCTCGATCAGCTCTCCACGGCGATACTTTTCCCAAATCCGCAGCACCTGCTCCTTGGGTGGGCGAATTCGACAATGCCCATCTCTATTATTGTATTCGTTGCAATATCCTTCATGTACGCAGTGTGGGGCCAGCATTTTACCGAAAAAAGGCGATATGTTCATCACCTCGTGTCGGATTCCCTTAAAAAGCGCCCTTATTTCCCATTGCGCCAGCGTGCAGAGACGCAAGCCGCTCATGTGGATCAGCTCGCGCAAGTTGGTGGTCATGATTAAATTGGTTTTGACCGCGTTGGGAAACAGAAACCGGGCATCCTCGGCCGGCACCTGCTGAACCATCTCCTCGTACAGTTCAAAGTTAGCTTCCACCTGCTGCTGAAATGCTTTGGAAAGGTCTGGAACCTCCTCCACCGATTGCGGCAACGTGAAATCGGGATGTTTAAACTTGACGTAGCGTTGCGACTGCTGGTCGAAGCTGGCATGCCGATGCCGTACCAGTTGGTGGGTCAAGGTTCGGCTGACCCCTGAGATGGCGAAGGTGAAGTTGATGTGCTCGATCGTGGTGCCGTGCCCGGATGCCACCACGCTTTCGATCAGCTTCTCCATCTTCTCTTCTGGCACCTTCCCGGCCCGGATATCCTCCCAAATTTCAGAGGGAGACTTTTCACTGTAGCAGGTACGGCAGGAGAGGTAGATGAGCGATTTGTAGTAAAGATCGCAGGTTGCTCTATCCGGAAAAATCAGGTCTACTCGGATTCCTCTTCGCTCAGTCATCGTACTATCCAATTACCGATCCAACTGCAGCTTGAGCAGGTTCAAGAACTCTTCGCGAATGGGGCGAGTGAGTCTGAATACGCCCCGCATCTCACTGGTAGTAACGCGGCTGTTCTGCTTCTCGATGCCCCGCGACATCATGCACAGGTGATGCGCCTCCGCCACCACCGCGACTCCCCGGGGATGAAGCGCCTGCTCCAACGCATGGGCGATCTGCACCGTCATCCGCTCCTGAACCTGCAGCCGGCGGGTGAAAACATCAACCAGCCTGGCAATTTTACTGATGCCAATAATCTTTCCGTCCGGCAGGTAGCCGACGTGACAGCGGCCATAAAACGGAAGCAGATGATGCTCGCAGAGGCTGTAAAACTCGATGTCCCGCACGATCACCAGGTCTTCGTAGGGCTCTTCATATACGGCCCCGTTCAATACCTCCTCCACATCTTGCTGGTAGCCGCGCGTCAGGTATTTGATCGCCTCCGCCGCCCGCTCCGGCGTTTTAACCAGACCCTCTCGTTCAGGATCTTCACCTATCTCAAGCAATATTTTACGATATGCTTCTGCGATCACGAGAAACTCCGATTTCTACCGATCTTTTCGACGGTAGCGTAAATAGATTTCCGAGCCGTTCCGGTATATCGAGATGAGCCGCATCTGGCGATACGACCCCGGATCCAACCCGGCGCCGCCGATCACGGTGGGACGATCCTGTCCACCGACGAGCTTCGGTGCGATGGTGAGGAACAGCTCATCCAGCGCGTCACGGCTCAACAACTCGAAATTGAGCTGAGCGCCACCCTCCACCAGCAGTCGGCGCACCCCTTCCCGCTCCCGCAAAATCGCCAAAACCTGCCGCATATCCAGCCGATTTTGCGGTCCAGGCGCCAGATCGTAAACGCGATATCGATTCAACTTAAGGTTGCCGCAACCACTCACCGTGAAGATCCGCAGCCTCTCCGGGTCGTCTCGGAAAAACCGGTTCTCCAGCGGCAGATCACAAGACGCGCTGATGACGGCCCGCACCGGCCCGATCGGGTAGATGATATTACCGGCGCGTAAGGTGCCCGCCCCGATCAATATTCCATCCGCGACCTCCTGCAAGCGCCGCATCAGCTTTTGATCGGTCTCGCTGCCGATACCCGACGCATTGGGGCGATCTCCACCCAGCGTTGCTTTACCATCCAAAGTGCTGACCATATTGACGAAAACGTATGGACGTTCGGGAGGCGCCTCTGGTATCCTTATATTCCGGTAGAGGTCATCGCAATCCGATGCGTTGATTTCCAACGCTTCGTCATATAGGCGCTCGATGGTCAGCTCACCGCTCCTTCAGCGCGATGGAGAGTTCCTTGTATGATGGACTAACGTCTGATCCGCCAAACCAATCGGTTACGAAAAATTAGGCGTCCTTAATATTATACAACACTAAAGAGTTTTTGCCATATCGGTGCGGATTCAAATAAACTCGTTTCAAAGGTCTTGACCACGAACTGAACAATCATCGTGCAAAGGAGAAATGACCATGGCAAGCGATCCGGAGCTGTCGGCCTTCGTTAAGGATGCGTTAGCGCGGGGAATTCCGCGGGCACAAATCAAAGAGGCCTTATTAAGTGCAGGATGGATGGAAAAGCAGGCATGTAAGGCTCTAACATCCTATGCCGAGCTTGAATTTCCAATCCCGGTGCCGAAACCCAAAGCCAACGGTTCCGCGCGGGAATTTTTCCTTTACGCGGTACTGCTCGTTTCGCTGAGCTTTACCGCCTACTATCTGGGCGATTTGATTTTTCAGCTCATTAATCTTGCCTATCCAGCCACCTCGACGACCGGATTCTTCCCTCAAAATCCAACGGATGAGATTCGGTGGTCGGTCGCCTCCCTGATCGTCGCATTTTCGGTCTACTTGGTCGTGTGCCTATTGTCGGCACGAGATATCAAGAAAGATGCGAGCAAAAGAGCGTCCAAGTATCGTTATCTGCTGGTCTATACGATCCTGTTTATCACTGTAATCATCGGGATGAGCGATTTAACCATTCTTCTCTACCACTTTTTGCGCGGTGAAGTGGGCATGCCCTTTTTCTTGAAGGTGTTGACTGTCGGGATCATCACGGCCGCCATCTTCGGTTACTATTTGTTCGATTTGCGAGGGGCGGAAGCTGGTTTGCATGAGAAAGAAAATGGGTAAGCGGATATTTATCGCGCTGGCCTTAATCGGCGTACTGGCTGCTATCATCGGGGGTCTCATCGAGTTAGGTTCGCCCATGCAGGCGCGGCTGCGCCGTCTGGATGACCGCCGAGTGATCGACCTGCAATTAATCGCCGCTTCGGTTGACTTCTTCTGGACTCGACACAAGCGGCTCCCTACATCGCTGATGGAGCTATCAAAAGAGCCAGGGATGGTCTTAATTTCCATACGGGATCCGCAAACAGGAAGGCAATACGAATATCGAATACTTGGTGGAGACAAATACCAGCTTTGCGCCCATTTTGCCCTTGACTCGGGCAAAGAAGGACAAGAAATCAGCTTCTGGTCTCACGGTAGTGGGCGGTGGTGCTATCGCCTGGAGGCTCATAAAGCAGCACCCCCTTAAGACATTGTTGAAAAGCTGCTGGAGACCGCCGCTTCGTCATTCCCGCGAAAGCGGGAATCCCGTCCCTTACCTTTCGGAAGGTAGATATGCTGGTGTTCTGGATTCCGGGTTCCGCTTTGCGGCCTCGGAATGACGATTCGGTAAATGTGTCAGTACCTTTCAACATCCTGTTAATCCCCGATCCAGGCTGATGCGTACTGCCATCCGATTATGGGAAGCAAAGCAGTGTCGCCATTTCCTCAAAGGTTGCCATGACCTGGGTGCGGGCAGAAGACGCGGCCGGTGGAGGGATTGTAGACGTAGTCCTCGCCGCCCACCGGACAGCGAAGCTCCTGCATCGGCAAATGAAGCTTGGATAGGGTGGTGGGCAACTTACCATGCGCGAAATGGTAGCTATCGATTGCCATCCTCACCTTCTCCAACTGCCGGGCGCAAAGCCGCTCTCCAACGGTTGGCATTGGGGGCGAGTCAATTGAAGGGGCCTGGTTGACGGAAAAGCTAAGCCACGCCGTTGGATTGTAGTACTGCCAGACCGCAACCCCGATCAGGATCAGCAAGATAAGCTCCAGGATGCGAACGAGAGCGCTCCCGCTGCTCGGTCCGGTAAGACGGCGGTTTACAATGGCCGCGTTATCATTCGGTGATTTCAAAAAGGGGCTGCCCATACTCCACCGCAGCTCCGTCCTCGATCAGCACATCGGTGATCGCGCCGCTTTCCTCAGCCACAATCTCCATCTGTAAATTGGTCGACTCCACCATACCGATTGCTTGTCCGGCTGTAACCATCGCTCCCAGCCCCACAATCGGTTTTAAGTGATGAAAAAATCCGACGTACTTGGAAGTTATCAAATGCTTGGTTTCACCAGCGGCCTGCTCCATCACTGGCACCACCGATTCCGGCTTTTCGATGAGAGCCGGTAAAGCGGCCGGCCGGCCGCTAGGCGCCCGCCGCAGCACAATCTTACCTTCCGGCTTTTCGACGCTCACTGCGGTCAAATTGGATTTTTCAAGGCAGGCGGCCAGTTGCTCTATCACCGAGATGTTCATTGCCGAACCAGGTGCACCATCCTTTTCATCTAGAATTGATTTATCCTTTCTCCGCGTACATTAAATTTTCAATGTAAAAATACAATACTCTGCAAAACGCAGCACCAGACTGATTACAACAATGGTCAAGCAGATCAGCATAAAATAGTCAGCTAAGGGATTGTTCTGCACCAATTGCAACACTGCTTGAGTGCCAATCACTGGGTGGCTGGATAGCGATAGGTTCGCCACCAGTTGATTGATATTTTGAAATATCGTGTCGAGTCCCTTCAGTAGCACCGACGACTGCCAGACAACCATTGCCGGCACTCCTAATACTATTATCGGCGCAATCACTTGATATTTTAACCTCTGATGCTCGCTGTAGATGACACAATTTCGGCATCTCTCCGCTTTTTGAGCGGCGGTGAGGTGCGGGTTGTGCGGTATGCGGATATGCTTTGGCGAGAGCGCGATGACTTGGCTCTTGGGCGCTTGCGGCGGAGGAGGAGGAGTGACGGTCTGCCCCTCAGCCAATTGGAAGCCAGGAGTGATCACTTCTTCCTTTTGAATGAGCGCCTCGGTCGCATGCCGGATGACATTTTCCTCGCACATGCATCCTACTCGCTCTCGCCAGCAGCGCGTTCGTGCCAGAAAAATGGGGCAAGCGCGCCGGATCGCGGC
>JAKBZR010000036.1 GCA_021842405.1 bacterium | reverse complement strand
GATCGCAAAGAGCGGGTTGGCCGAATTGTGCGAATGCACGCCAACCACCGGGAGGATCTCGATACCATGAGTGCCGGTGAGATCGCCGCCGTTGTGGGCCTGAACGATACCACTACCGGTGACACCATTTGCGATTCGGCTGCGCCGATCGTGCTGGAAGCCATTCAGTTTCGAGAGCCGGTTATCTCGCTCGCCATTGAGCCGAAATCGAAAGCGGATCAGGATAAGGTCGCGCTGGCTTTGCAGCGGCTTTGCACCGAGGATCCAACTTTTCGGGCAACCACCGATCCGGAGACCGGCCAGACCATCATCTCCGGTGTGGGTGAGCTTCATCTGGAGATCATGCTGGATCGGATGAAACGGGAGTTCGGGGTCGAAGTGAACCAGGGAGCGCCCCAAGTTGCCTATCGCGAGACGGTAACCCGTGAATCGCGCGCTCGAGAGCCATTCAAACGACAAACCGGCGGTCGCGGTCAATATGGGGACTGTGAGTTGGTCGTTGAACCGGCCGAGCCGGGAGATGGACTGGTGTTCGTAAATAAGATCGTGGGCGGCGCAATACCCAAAGAGTACATACCGGCGGTTGAAGCGGGCGTAAAAGAGGCGATGGACAGCGGCGTGCTGGCCGGCTATCCGGTGGTGGATGTGCGGATCGCGGTGGTGGATGGATCTTATCACGAAGTGGATTCTTCGGAAATCGCCTTCAAAATCGCCGCTTCGATGACGTTCAAGGCCGCAATGCGAAAAGCGGGGCCAGTCATAAAGGAGCCGATTATGTCGGTGGAGGTCGTCACGCCGGATCAGTTTATGGGTGACGTCATCGGTGACTTGAACTCGCGGCGCGGCCGCATCGAAGGAATGGAGCCTGGCGTTGCCGGTCAGCAGATCATTCGCGCACAGGTGCCCCTTTCGGAGATGTTCGGCTATGTCACTGCGCTACGCTCACTCACGCAAGGTCGTGCGGAGCCGACGGTGGAGCCTTCACATTATGAAGAGGTGCCGCGTCACCTGGCTGAAGAGCTGATTGCAAAGTCGCAAGGCAAGCAGTTGATCAGCCGTTGAAGACCATCTATTTGTTGTAAACACGGTTCAGACTTTCAATTTCTAGTCGTTCGATTCTTATTGGCGGGGAGGCATTGCGCCCCGCAAAGTTGAAACCAGAAGGACGGTCTGTCACAGCCGTCGGAAGCAATCATCGTATCGGTTTGGGAGGATAGAATGGGGAAGCAGCGATTTGAGCGGACGAAGCCGCATGTCAACATTGGCACAATCGGCCACGTGGATCATGGGAAGACGACGTTAACGGCGGCGATCACGCGGGTGCTGGCGGAAACGGGGAAGGCGCGTGCGTTGAAGTACGAGGAGATTGATGCGGCTCCAGAGGAAAAGGCGCGCGGTATCACGATCAACACCTATCATGCGGAGTACGAGACCGACAACCGCCACTACGCTCACGTGGACTGTCCCGGTCACGCCGACTACATCAAGAACATGATCACCGGTGCGGCTCAGATGGATGGTGCGATATTGGTGGTATCGGCGGCCGACGGCCCGATGCCGCAGACGCGGGAGCACATCCTGCTGGCCCGTCAGGTTGGAGTGCCCTACATCGTGGTGTTTTTAAACAAGTCGGATTTGGTGGATGACCCGGAGCTGTTGGAGCTGGTTGAGCTTGAGGTACGGGAGCTGTTGAGCAAGTACGAGTTTCCCGGTGATGAGATACCGGTAGTGGTGGGCAGCGCGACGAAGTCGTTGGACAGCGCTTCGACCGGTCGGGATGATGAGTGGAACGGGAAGATATGGGAGCTGATAGACGCGGTGGATCGTTACATACCGACGCCGTTGCGGGATGCGGACAAGCCGTTTTTAATGTCGGTGGAGGATGTGTTTACGATCACCGGTCGTGGCACGGTGGCGACCGGTCGAGTGGAGCGTGGCCAACTGAAGGCGGGCGAGACGGTGGAGATTGTGGGATTGCGTCCGACCCGCTCGACGGTGGCGACGTCTTTGGAGCAGTTTCGTCGGACGTGCGACTTCATCACGGCGGGAGATAATGCGGGGGTGTTGCTGCGCGGGGTAGAGCGCAAGGATTTGGAGCGTGGCCAGGTGGTGTCAAAGCCGGGTTCGATCACTCCGCACACCCAGTTTGAGGCGGAGATCTATATCTTGACGAAGGAAGAGGGAGGCCGCCACACCCCGTTTTTCAGCGGGTACCGCCCCCAGTTTTACTTTCGGACGACGGATGTGACCGGGTCGCTGGAGTTGCCGGAGGGAGTGGAGATGGTGATGCCGGGCGACAACGTGAAGATATCGGTTGAGCTGATGCAGCCGATCGCGATGGAAGAGGGATTGCGGTTTGCGGTTCGCGAGGGCGGCCATACGGTTGGCGCCGGCGTAGTGAGCAAGGTCATCAAGTAGTCAATCGGCTATCCGGATGCTATTGGGAGCGAAAGTCATTTTGAGAACGGGAATCATCGGACCGAGAAGGAGATTGGATAATGCGACGGAATAAGGTGCGAATACGACTGCGGGCCTATGATCACCGCATTCTCGATCAGTCAGCCGAAAAGATTGTAGAGACCGCTCGTCGAACCGGCGCACGAATCAGCGGACCGGTGCTTCTGCCAACCGAGAAGGATATCTATTGCGTGAATCGTGGCGTCACCATTGATAAAGAGTCAATGGAGCACTTTGAAATGAGGACGCACAAGCGTTTGATTGATATCCTGGATCCGGGCGCCAAAACCATTGACGCGCTGATGCGGCTTGACCTGCCCAGCGGGGTGGACATTGAGATTAAGGTATAGCGATATAAAGCCAAAGGATTTTTGAGGAATGGAAACCCTTTTAGGTAAAAAGATCGGAATGACCCAGTTGTTTGAAGAGAGTGGGCAAGTATCACCGGTTACGGTGGTGGAGGCAGGGCCATGCGTTGTCACGCAGGTAAAACAACCAGCTACCGACGGTTACTCAGCCGTTCAGATCGGGTTTGGAGCCATTCGGCCTAAGCTGGTGAACAAACCGGAGCGGGGGCATTTTACAAAGGCGGATGTTCCTCTGTCGCGATGGCTGCGGGAGGTGCGGCTGGAGGATGCCTCGAGCTACTCCCGCGGGCAGCACATCACGGTTGAGATATTCGCACCCGGTGACATCATCAAGGTAACCGGAACCTCGAAAGGCAAAGGCTTTCAGGGGGTCGTAAAGCGGTTCCGCTTTCATGGCGGCGATATGACCCACGGCTCAATGGTCCACCGTAAACCGCAGTCAAGCGGGGCGACCGATGCGGCGCGGACATTCAAAGGAACCAGGAAGCCCGGTCATATGGGTAATGAGAAAGTTACCGTTCGTGGTCTGGAGGTGGTTCGGGTGGATGCGGCGCGGAATCTGTTGTTTATCAAAGGTGCGGTTCCCGGCCCCAGCGGCGGCCTGGTGACCATCAGTAAAATTTAGGAGAAGATCGGATGCCAACCGTTCCTTTATATAATAGTGAGGGAGAAACAATCGGGGAGATCGCACTATCCGATTCGATTTTCGGGGCGGAGCTGAATCCAGCCTTAATTCATCAGGCGGTGGTGACCGAGGAATCGCATCAGCGACAGGGAACAGCCGATACCAAGACGCGCGGGGAGATCAGAGGCGGCGGACGAAAGCCATGGCGACAAAAGGGCACCGGTCGGGCCCGTCAGGGCAGCATTCGCGCACCGCATTGGCGGCACGGCGGCGTTGTCTTCGGTCCGCATCCGCGTGATTTTCACAAGGCGCTGCCCAAGAAGATGCGGCGCGGCGCGATGCGTTCGGCCCTCTCCGCAAAATTGAACGACGGTGAAATGATCGGTCTAGAGCCGATTCGGCTTGAGAAGATCGGCACCAAACAGGTGGTGAGAATCCTTTCAAATCTATCGGTATCCGGCCGAATCTTGCTCATCATTCCTGAGATGGATGCCGTGCTGCTAAAATCTTGCCGTAATCTGCCCGGTTTAACGGTGCGCACTGCGCCCAACTTTTCGATTAGAGATGTGGTGGTCGCAAGCAAAATAGTTTTGACCCAGGGGGCTGAGGTGAAGATTGAGGAGGTGCTGGGCGAATGAAAGACCCGTTTGAGATCGTAGAGACGCCGCTTTTAACCGAGAAGAGTATGGATATGAGCGGGGCCGGCAAGTACACGTTTAAGGTCGCCATCAGCTCTAATAAGATAGAGATTGCGCATGCGGTCGAGAAGATTTATCACGTTAAAGTGGCTAAAGTCAACACGATGAGGGTGAGGGGCAAAAAGCGGCATATCGGGCGATATCCGGAAGGCTCCCGTCCGAACTGGAAGAAGGCGATCGTAACTCTGCAGCCAGGTCAATCCATTACCATGTTTGAGGGGCTCTAATCAGGTGGCACTGGGAACGCTGGGTGTGTGGATGAGGAGAAAGAAAAATGGCAATCCGGCAATATAAGCCGACGACCTCCAGCCGCCGATTTCGGTCGGTCTCCACGTTTGGGGAGCTGTCGTCGGTTAAGCCGACACGCGCGTTACTGGAACCATTAAAGCGAACGGGCGGCCGCAACTCACAAGGGAAAGTGACGGCCCGATTTCGCGGCGGCGGCAACCAGCGCATGTACCGCATCATTGATTTCAAACGGGATAAATACGATGTGGCGGGCAAGGTTGCTTCCATCGAGTACGATCCAAACCGCTCCTCCCGGATTGCGCGGGTGGACTATCGTGATGGCGAGAAGCGATACATTCTGGCGCCGGTTGGGTTGAAAGTGGGCGATCCGATTATATCTAGCGCAAACGCCGACATTAAGCCGGGAAACTGCTTGCCCATCCGCGCGATACCGGTTGGCACCGTCATCCATAACATAGAGATGACGCTGGGTAAGGGCGGACAGCTCGTCCGCAGTGCCGGTGCGGGTGCGCAATTAATGGCTAAAGAGGGCAAGTATGCACAGATCCGGCTGCCATCCGGCGAGGTGAGAATGGCTGCGCTGGACTGCAGAGCTACCATCGGCCAGGTCGGCAACGTGGAGCATGAAAACGAAAGCTACGGCAAGGCGGGCAAGACACGGTGGCTCGGATTTAGGCCCCACGTGCGGGGTGTGGCTATGACGCCGCGAGATCACCCACATGGTGGCGGCGAAGGCAAATCACCGGTCGGCCGCAAGAAGGGGCCGGCAACACCCTGGGGCAAGCCGGCGCTCGGATACAAGACGCGGCGAAATAAGGCTACCAACAAATTCATCGTTCGACGTCGGGGAAGTAAGTGATGAGGGGCTGTGTCGAGGGGCGATGATAAACTGGTTAAAGACGGAAGCTGGAGGCGGAAAGAAGAATGGGACGATCGGTTAAAAAGGGGCCATACGCCGACCCAAAGCTGCTCAAGAAGATCGAGCAGATGAATGCAACCAAAGAGAAGCGTGCCATTAAAACCTGGTCACGGCGATCAACCATATTTCCGATTATGATTGGGCACACCCTGATGGTTCATGACGGCCGGAAGCACATTCCGATTTTCATCACCGAGAATATGGTGGGGCATAAGCTGGGCGAATTTGCGGTGACACGGCGCTTTGGTGGGCATGCCGGTCAACAGGTGGAGCGAAAGGCCAGCATTAAATAGGTCGGTTTGAAGTCTCCCGGTATGGCGAGACCCGGTAAATATCGCACAAAGCTTATTGGAGAGCGCGAAAGCAATGATTGGAGATAAATCGCGGGCAACCGCTAAATACATACGAGTTCCGCCGAGAAAGGCGAGATTGGTTATGGATGCCATCCGGGGCAGAAGAGCGGATGAAGCAATGGCCATTTTAAAATTCGTGCCCAATTTCGCGGCCGCCGCCATCAGTAAAGTGTTGAAATCGGCGATTTCAAATGCGGATAACAACCACGGAATGAACACCGATAACCTGAAACTGGTCGAAGCACGAGTGGATGAAGGTCCGCGAATTAAACGGGTGCGGGCGCGGGCGCAGGGACGGGCTTACCGCATATTGAAGCGGATGTGCCATATCAGCGTGGTGGTGGAAGAGGTGGCGCCGAAGATCAAGCCGATCCGGAAAAAAGCGACCCCAAGCACCCCATCCGCAGCACCGAAAGTAAAAGCGGTGGCTCAGCCTTCCACTGCTAAACCGGCTGAGAAGAAAAGGCAGAAAGCGGCGCCGGCGGTAGCGATCGCTCCAGCGGCGGAGTCTGTAGCGCCGGCACCCTCAGCGAAACCAGAAGCAGTACCGACAGAAGAATCGACCGCCGCCGCGACGCCCGATCAGGTTGAGCAACCAGACGGGAAACCAGCAACCGCTGCAGAGCCGGGAACAGGGGTGGAAAGCGCAGCCGCTGAGCCGGAGAAGACCGAGTAGCGCACATTCAGGAACGTTAGGGAGGCCATCTTGGGACAAAAAACACATCCAGTTGGTTTTCGGTTGGGGATCATCCGCGATTGGGAAAGTAAATGGTTTTTGGATCGTGGCTATTCCGATGCCCTGGCCGAAGACTGGCATATCCGATCATTCATCCATAAAAATTTAAAAAATGCGGCTATCTCGCGGGTTGAAATCGAGAGACGAGGCAATCAGGTAAAGGTGACTATCTATACCGCCAAACCAGGCATCATCATCGGCCGCGGCGGCAAAGGGGTGGATGATATTCGGGCCTTACTGGAACGGTTGACCGGAAAAATGGTTCACGTGAATGTGGAGGAGATTCGATATCCGGATCGAGATGCCCAACTAGTGGCGGAGACAATTGCAGCGCAGATCGAAAAACGGATTGCCTATAAGAGGGCGATGCGGCAAGCGATGATGAGAGCGCTTCGCTTGGATGTGAAGGGAATTAAGATCAATTGTGCCGGGCGGCTGGCTGGATCTGAGATGGCGCGGCGTGAAGTGGCTAAAGACGGAAAAATCCCATTGCACACCCTGCGAGCCGATATTGATTACGGTTTTGCCGAGGCCGCAACCACCTATGGTCACATCGGAATAAAAGTTTGGATTTATAAAGGCGACGTGCTGCCGGGTAAAGAGCGCTCCGATGAGAGCGAGCTGAAACTGCGGCGAGAGGTGAGGACGGAACGCGGCGATCGCGGTGGAGAGCGGGGACGGCGGGGGCGAGGTTCACGCGGCGGCCGAACAAACCGTCATGCGGCCGGACCGGAGACGGGAGGATAGCGCAAGATGTTAATGCCCAAACGGGTTAAATATCGAAAACAACATCGCGGCCATCGGCGGGGAGTCGCAACGGCCGGAAACCATGTGGATTTCGGCGAGTTCGGCCTGCAGGCGCTTGAATCATGCTGGCTGACGGCCAACCAGATTGAAGCGGCAAGAATTGCAATGACGCGGCACGTGCGCCGCGGCGGTCAGGTGTGGATACGAGTGTTTCCGGATAAGCCGTATACCAAGAAACCGGCCGAGACCCGAATGGGATCAGGCAAGGGCGCGCCGGAAGGCTGGGTGGCGGTTGTAAAGCCCGGAAGAATGCTGTTTGAGATGGCGGGTATTGCGGAAGAGTTGGCTCGAGAAGCCATGCGGCTCGCCGCCCATAAGCTGCCGATCGCCACGCGATTTGTTAAGCGGGAAACCACCGCACAGGAGGAGACCGATGCCGGAAGCGAAACTGAAGCTTAAAGACCTTCGCGAGTCGCTACGAAACTTATCGGAAGCGGGTCTTTTGGAAGCGCTGCAATCAGAGCGGGAGCGCCTGTTTAACTTGCGACGGCAAAGTGTGACCAAGCAATTGGTGGATCCGAATGCGCTATCCCGCTCGCGGAAACAGATAGCCCGAATACTGACGCTATTGAATGAAACCCGTAATAAAGAAGAGGGAGCCGCAAAATGAACGAGGTGCGTGGACGTCGAAAAGTGAGGGTCGGACGAGTTCTCAGCGACCGGATGGAAAAAACGGTGGTCGTGGCGGTTGAAACTCGAGTGCGGCATCCCCTTTACGGCAAAATTATGCGGCGAACGACCAAGTTTAAGGCGCATTACGAACCGGTGGATCAATCCGGCCAGCCGTTTGAAGTCGGAGAGAATGACATCGTTGAGATCATGGAGACGAGGCCGATCTCTAAGGAGAAGCGGTGGCGAGTGGTGCGCATCATTGAAAAGGCCAAGTGATGGATTCAGTGATTCCATCGGCCAATAGAATAAGAAGGATACGGCAATGATACAACCCTATACCCGGCTCAAATCGGCCGACAATTCGGGCGCAAGAGAAATTATGTGCATCCGCGTGCTGAAGGGCTCAAACAACCAGTTTGCCTCGGTTGGCGATGTGTTTGTGGGAGTGGTGAAATCGGCTACTCCCGGGCAGCAGGTGAAAAAGAGCGAGGTGGTAAAATGCGTAGTGGTGCGGACCAAACACCCGATACGCCGGCCCGATGGCTCGGTGCTGCGCTTTGACGAAAACGCGGCGGTAGTGATCAACAATGCGCTGGAGCCGCGGGGCACGCGCGTGTTCGGCCCGGTGGCCCGCGAGCTGCGTGATCGAAACTTCATGAAGATTGTATCGCTCGCGCCGGAGGTGCTTTAAGATGGCGGTTAAAAATAAGCCGGGCGAATATCCGGTCTCGCTACGAGTCAAAAAGGGTGACGAGGTGGAGGTCATATCGGGTAAGGATCGGGGCAAACGGGGCCACATCATTCGAGCGCTGCCCGGCATCAACATGGTGATGATCGAAGGGATCAATTTAATTACCAAACACCAAAAAGCGCAGGCGACCGGCCGGCAAGGCCGTACCGGAGTGCAAGAGGTGCAACAGGGCGGCCGAATCAAGAAACCGGCCCCGATGTTTGCGGCTAAGGTGATGCTGGTCTGCCCGCAATGCCATCGCCCAACCAGGATTGGGTATGCCTATCATACGGGAGAAAACAAGCCGGCACGCCGAAAGTATCGGATTTGCAAGCATCCCGATTGCGGTAAAGCGATTGATTGATGATTTTGGGTGGAGAGTGTAATGTCTGAGTTAAAGGAACGCTATAAGAAACAGGTCGTGTCGAGACTCGTTGAGGAGTTTCAGTATGGCAACCCCATGCAGGTCCCTAAACTTGAGAAGATCGTGGTGAATATAGGCGTAGGCCAGGCGGGGCAGACGGGCGGCGATCCCAAACAGTTGGATTCGGCTATGCGTGACCTCTCACTCATCACCGGTCAAAAGCCGGCGGTTACCCGCGCAAAAAAGTCCATTTCAAACTTTAAGATCCGGGCGGGCGCCCGGATCGGCTGCAAAGTTACGCTGCGCGGCGAACGGATGTATGAGTTTCTAGAGCGGCTGACCGCGGTGGCGATGCCCCGAATCCGCGATTTCAATGGAGTATCGCCGACCTCGTTTGACGGGCGCGGAAACTATGCGCTCGGAATCCGGGAACAGCTCATTTTTCCGGAAATTGACTACGACAAAGTGGATAAGATACGCGGCATGGATGTCTGTATCTGCACATCGGCGAAAACCGATGAGGAAGCTCGAGCCTTGCTGAAGGGACTGGGAGTTCCGTTCCGAGAGAGGTAATCGTTACCGCTTCCACGCGAAGCGTTTCAAATCCGCAGAGGCGACCGAAACGCAAAATATCAACCGCATTTCACGGTAGAGGTGAGTATCAATGCGAAAGATCGGAAGCACCGCGATTAGAAATGTCGGAGTGTTCGGCCATCAGGGTAATGGCAAGACCTCATTGACCGAGGCGATGATGTTTGAATCGGGTGCGATTGATCGGTTGGGCCGGGTGGATGACGGCAGCGCGAGCACCGATTTCGATGCGGAAGAGATAAAGCGGAAAATCAGCATTAATTTGGGCGTTGCCCATTGTGAGTGGCTTGACTCCCACATCAACCTGGTGGATGCGCCCGGCTATCTGGATTTTGTGGGCGACGTTAGAGCGGCGCTTCGAGTGGTTGAGATCGCAGTTCTGGTCGCGCGGGCAACCGGCGATGTGGAGGTCGGATTTGAGATCGCGTGGGACCTTGCGGATAAGGCCGGTGTGTCAAAAGCGGTATTTATCAATAAGATGGATCGGGAGAACTCCGACTTTTATCAGACGATCAAGCGGTTACGGGAAAGATACGGAACTTGCATTGCGCCAATGGAGGTGCCCGTTGGTACCGCGGAGACGTTTGTCGGCGTGGTGGATTTAATTCACAATCAAGCCAAGATCGGTACGGGCAAGACGCTGGCGGTGGGTGAAATTCCACTTGATCTGCAAGATGTGGTGAGCGAGTACCACGAGATGCTGGTGGAATCGGCTGCCGAGGGTGACGATGAGCTGCTCGAAAAGTATTTGGATGGCGCCGAGCTGACCGCCGAAGAGGTGGTTCGTGGCTTGCACAGCGGGATTGATGCCGGTAAGGTGGTGCCCGTTTTTTGCGGGTCGGCCGGCAAGGGGATTGGAATTGCCGCGCTGCTGGATGCCATCGTAGAGGCTTTTCCAAATCCGACCGAGAAGGGCGTGCCGAAGGGCAAAAACCCGCAAAGCGGTGTCGAAGAGGTCCGTGAGGCAACGGAGACGACGCCGGCCAGCGCGCTCGTATTTAAGACGATTGCCGATCCGTTCGTGGGGCAGCTCACCTATTTCAGGGTGATGTCGGGGAGCGTGAAATCCGATTCCCGGATACTGAACGCAGTGAAAAACCGAGAGGAGCGCATCGGCCAGGTCTACCGGATTCGCGGTAAACAACAGGAAGCGGTGAGCGAGATTGGCGCCGGAGATATCGGGGCGGTGGCCAAGCTCTCGGATACCTCGACCGGCGATACGCTCTGCGATGCGGCGCACCCGATCATTTTAGACCCGATTGAGTTTCCGAAACCGGTCTATGAGCAGGCGATCGTAGCGAGAACGAAAGTGGATGAAGACAAGATGGGACCGGCCCTTCAGCGGTTGCTGGCCGAGGACCCAACCTTCAACTACCGCCGCGACAGCGAGACCGGTCAAACAGTGATCGCCGGGATGGGAGAGACCCACCTCAATATCGTGGTGGAGCGGCTCCGGCGATTTGGAGCGAACGTGGACATCGCTCCGGTTCGGGTGCCCTACCGAGAGACCGTCACCCATAAAGCGGAGGGACAGGGCAAACATAAGAAGCAGACCGGTGGCCGCGGCCAGTACGGGGATTGCTGGATCAGGATGGAGCCGAAGGAGCATAGCAGTGGGTTCGAGTTTGTGGATGCGATCGTAGGTGGTGCGATCCCGCGCCAATATATCCCGGCGGTGGAAAAAGGGGTGCTGGAGGCGATGTCAACCGGAATTCAGGCCGGCTATCCAGTTGTGGATGTGAAGGTTACCTGCTATGATGGCTCCTATCACGATGTGGATTCTTCGGAGCAGGCGTTTAAAATGGCCGGAATTCTAGCCTTCAATTCGGTTGCGGCTAAGGCAGGACCGGTCATATTAGAGCCGATCGTCAGCGTATCGGTATACGTTCCGGACGATATGATGGGCGATGTGATCAGCGATTTAAACGGCAAGCGGGGCCGAATCCTCGGTATGGAGCCGCAAGGGAATGGGCGGCAGTGCGTAAAAGCGATGGTTCCGCTGGCCGAGATGCAGCGATACGCAATTGATTTGCGGTCCATTACTCGCGGATATGGCAGCTTTGAGATCGAGCCATCCCACTACGAGGAGGCGCCGCCGATGGTTGCTCAGGCTCTAATCGAGACCTACAAAAAGCATCGCGAAGCGGGCGAGCATTAGTCGGTGAGATTATCGGGAGGATTTTCAGTTTGGCAAAACAGTGTTTAATCATCAAGGCAAAACGGGAACCTAAGTATAAGGTGCGGCGCTATTTTCGCTGCAACATTTGCGGGCGCTCGCGCGGCTATATGCGAAAGTTCGGGCTTTGCCGTATCTGTTTTCGAGAGATGGCGCACCGCGGCTTGGTTCCCGGTGTCACCAAATCGAGCTGGTAGGAGGGTATCGTGTCACTGGTTACCGATCCGGTTGCTGACCTATTGACCCGAATCCGCAACGCCGTTCGGGCAAACCATGAATCGGTGGAGATGTCCTCATCCAACCTGATAATGGAGATCGTCCGAATACTGCAGGATGAGGGTTATATCCAGGGGGTTGAGCTCATTAAACAATCCCCGCAGGACAAGTTGAAAGTGTTTCTACGCTACGGCCCAAATCGGGCGAAGGTGATTACCAATCTGAAGCGGGTAAGCCGGCCCGGCCTGCGGGTCTATTCGAATAAAACAAAAGTGCCCCGCGTCTTACGGGGGCTGGGGATTGCAATATTGTCCACATCGAAAGGTGTAATGACTGATCGAGAGGCGCGAAAACGGGGCATCGGTGGCGAAGTGCTCTGCTACGTGTGGTAATCGGACCGTTGTCCTGATCGCGATAATGCGCGATTTAAAAACGAGAGAGGGACTGCAGATATGTCACGTATTGGCAAGCTGCCAATTCAAATACCGGCTGGAGTAAAGGCGACCATCGAGGGGTCGCAGGTTACCATCGAGGGTCCCAAAGGCCGCCTTACCCGCGAATTTCACCCCGATATGGCGATACGAACTGAGGGGGAAGCGCTTCTGGTCGAGCGCCCTGATGATGACAAGAATCACCGCGCTCTGCACGGATTAACGCGCTCACTGCTCTACAATATGGTGGAGGGGGTCTCGAAGGGATATGAGCGTGTGCTGGAGATTCAAGGGGTGGGATACCGCGCCGCCCTAAATGGAAAGAACCTCAGCTTATCGGTCGGCTTTTCACATGGCGTTGAGGTGCCCGCCCGTGATGGGATTTCTTTCGAGGTGGGTCAGGATGCCGCTCGAAATACGCTGGTCATGATTCGCGGCATTGATAAGGAGCTGGTTGGTTCAACCGCCGCTCAAATTCGAGCGCTGAGGAAACCGGAACCCTACAAGGGCAAAGGGATTCGCTATCGGGGCGAGGTCGTTAAATTGAAACCGGGCAAGAGCGGCAAGGCCGGTGTAAAGAAATAATTGAGAGGAAAGTTCCGGGTCGGAAATCCGGAACGATGAGCGTAAAGTGAATCAGAAAGAAAGTTTGCGGATAAAAAGGCATCGCCGGGTTCGAGGCCGTATTACCGGAACCGCGGATCGTCCGCGATTGAATGTGTATCGCAGCTTGACCCATATCTATGCCCAGCTCATTGATGATGAGCAGGGCTGCACCCTGGCTGCGATTTCGTCCGTTCAGCCGGCGGTTCGCTCTCATATCAAGAACGGTGGCAACGTTGAAGGTGCAAAGGCGGTTGGGAAGTTGGTCGCCCAGGTTGCCAAAGAGAAGGGCATACAGACAGTTGTGTTTGACCGTGGCGGATACAAATACCATGGTCGTGTGCGGGCTTTGGCTGAAGGCGCTCGCGAGGGCGGACTCAGCTTTTAATTTCGAAAAGCACGCTATCGAATGAAAGAAATATCGGTTCAAATTAAATGGCCACCCTCTCTCTCCATCAATGGTGGATCGCCGACACCGGATCGAAATCCGAGAAATGAGTGGGCGGGTGTGGATGGTGGCACTCTCAGTTTAGGAGAACGGAATGGCACGAATTAATGCGGATACCCTCAATCTGGAAGAGCGAGTGGTGCGAACCAACAAGGTACAAAAGACCCATAAGGGCGGTCGCACCTTGAGTTGGAATGCGCTGGTGGTGGTCGGAGATAAGAACGGTTTTGTGGGTGCCGGCTTGGGGAAAGCGCGCGCAATTCCAGACGCGATTCGCAAAGGGGTAGAGGCGGCGAAAAAAAGCCTGGTCAAGGTTCCGATCGAGCATGGGACGATTCCGCATGAGATCGTTGCTCAGTCCGGTGCGGCGCAGATTTTACTGAAGCCGGCATCGCCTGGTACCGGTATCGTGGCTGGAAGCTCGGTTCGGGTCATTATGGAGCTGGCCGGGGTCCACGATGTGTTGGGCAAGTCACTGGGTTCTTCCAATGCGATCAATATCGCGTGGGCAACCATGCAGGCGCTTCAAAACCTGAAACAAGGTGAGGAGATCGCTCAGCAACGTGGGAAATCGGTGGAGGAGCTCACGCCGTGGCTGAAGAAGGCGGCCGATGGGAAGGTTGATGGAAATGGAGCAGCTTAAAATAACGCTCACAAAAAGCCCAATCGGGTATAATGTCAAGCAGAAACGCACAATTGCCGCTCTTGGCTTGAGAAAGTTACATCAAACAGTCCTCCAGCCGGATAGTCCCCCGATACGTGGAATGATCCGGCGTGTTTCCCATCTTTTAATGGTGGAGCGCGTGACGGTGGAAGGAGCTCCGAATGCGTCTGCATGATTTAAAACCAGCGAGCGGCGCCACCAGCCGCCGAAAAGTGATCGGGCGAGGCATCGGCAGCGGGCATGGAAAAACCAGCACACGCGGCCACAATGGGAACAAGGCTCGCGGCCAAGTGAGGCCTGGGTTCGAAGGCGGGCAGACACCCCTGCATCGCCGGCTGCCCCATCGTCGCGGGTTTACACCCGTCAATAAAAAATATTTTGCGATCATCAATGTGGGTGAGTTGGATGGGCTGGATGCCGATACGCTCGTTACGCCGGATCTGCTTGTTAAGCAGGGGGTTGTTCGCGATCTGCATGACGGTCTTAAAATTCTTGGAGATGGAGAGCTCAGCAAGCGCTTGACGGTGCAAGCTCACCGGTTCAGCCGCACCGCGATTCAAAAGCTGGAGGCGGCCGGTGGAAAAGCCGAGGTGATTTAAACATGCTCGATTCGATCGTTCGAGCGCTGCAGATACCGGAACTTAAAAAGCGCATTCAGTTCTTGTTGCTGATGTTCGCCGTCTATGTGCTAGGCACCCACGTACCGGTGCCGGGCGTCAATGCGGACAAAATCCAGCAGCTTTTCGGCGGCGGGAACTTACTGGGATTGATGAACATCTTTTCGGGTGGCGCACTCGCTCGGATGTCCATCTTTGCGCTGGGCATCGTGCCTTACATCAACGCCTCGATCATTATGCAGATGATGTCGCTGGCGATTCCGCGATTGGAGGAGCTTTCAAAGGAGGGAGATGCGGGGCGGCGCGAGATAGCCAAGATTACCCGGTGGCTCACGGTGCTGTTGGCTTTCCTTCAGGCGATCGGTTTTAGCTTGATATTTCGCCAAGCGGAAGGGGTTTTGACTTACGGCTACTTTTCACTGGTTCAAATCTGGGTGGTTTGGACGGCCGGCAGCACCTTTCTGCTCTGGATGGGCGAGGAGATCACCGACAAAGGCATCGGCAACGGCGTTTCACTGGTGATCTTCGCCAGTATCATGACGGCGTTGCCCTATCAGTTGGGGCAGATTGGCAAAGCGGTTCAAGGCGGCTTGGTCTCCTACTTTGCCGTTTTTGTCTTGCTGGTTATCTTTGTGTTCACGGTTTGGGGGATCGTGTTGATCACGCAGGGTGAGCGGCGCATTCCGATCCAGCATGCCAAGCGGGTGATTGGAATGCGGGTTCAGCAGGGAGGCGGATCGTTCCTGCCAATCAAAGTGAATACGGCCGGTGTGATGCCGATTATCTTTGCGCTTTCAATCGTGATGTTTCCGGCAACGATTTTAAATTCAATACCGAATCCGCACAATCTGTATTGGCTGCAGTTGTTGAAAAACTATGCCATGCTGATCAGTCCGGGGTATAGTTGGTGGGGCGCGGCTTGTTACGTGCTATTCATCATCGTATTCACCTTCTTCTACACTTCGGTGGTTTTAAGCCCGAAGGACTTAGCGGATAATTTGAAAAAGTACGGCAATATGATCCCTGGTATTCGCCCCGGCACCCCGACGTTCGATTACCTGGATCGCGTGATATCCCGCATCACTTTCGCAGGCGGTGTATTCCTGGCGGTGGTTGCCCTGATCCAGTACCTGGCGCCCGAAATGGTAAACATCACCCAGCTTTCGATCATCGGCGGTACCTCGCTGCTCATCGTTGTGGGGGTGGCTATTGAAACGATGCAGGCGATCGAAGCTCAGTTGCTGATGCGGAATTACGAAGGATTCATAAAGAGCTCCGGGATGGCCGATTAAAGGAATTTTGAAAACCGCCCGTAACAATCGGTGGAGCACCCGTCGTTAGTGTATCGTTTCACGAAGATCGCCGGCGGGTTTAAGTGAAGGGATAGGGTATGATATTTGTTTTGCTGGGGCCACCCGGCTGCGGAAAAGGGACGCAAGCGGCTCGGATCGCACAAAAGTACGGGCTGAAGGCCACTTCTACCGGCGAGATAATTCGGGGGCAGATGGCGGCCGGCACCGAAGTGGGCAAAGCGGCTCAATCTTACGTAAAGAAGGGCGAGCTGGTGCCTGACGAAGTGGTTATCGCGATGGTGAAAGAGGAGCTGCGGTCTCAAAGCGGCGGGCCAGGCGTGGTGCTGGATGGGTTCCCGCGAACGGTAAATCAAGCCGATTCTCTGGCCGATATTTTAACGCAAAGCGGATTGCGCCTGGATGGGGTGTTGAATTTCGTGGTGTCCGAGGAGGAGATCATTCGGCGGTTATCGGGGCGGAGGGTTTGCGAAAAGTGTGGCGCCTCCTTTCATATTTTGTTTATGCCGCCGCATAAGGACGGGATATGTGATCAGTGCGGCGGAACACTCATCCAGCGGGCTGACGATGCCCCCGATTCGGTGCGCGAGCGGTTGCGCGTTTATGCCAGGCAAACCGAGCCGCTCATCGCCTACTATCGAGAGCGCGGAGCATTGAACGATATCGAAGGGGTGGGAACACCCAACGAAGTGGCCGCCCGGGTGGAGGACGTCGTAGAGCGCATTGCGCGGGGCTCCTGCCCGGCATGATGATCATCATCAAAACACCATCCGAGGTGGCGAAAATCCGAGAGGCGGGGCGGGTGGTCGCTCGCGCATTGCGGATGATGACGGAGGCGATCGTTCCCAATGAAAGCACGACCCTCGATCTGGATCGAGTGGCGCGAGAGGTGATGCGAAAGGCGGGCGCCAGTTCGGCGTTTTTCGGCTACCAGCCGCCCCATCAGCCACCCTATCCGGGATGGACCTGTATATCGGTAAATGAGGAGGTCGTGCATGGAATTCCCGGTGACCGTATGCTCAAAGAGGGAGATATCGTCGGCCTGGATGTGGGAGTCGTGCTGAACGGGTTTTACGCCGATGCCGCCACAACGGTGCCGGTCGGTAAGGTTAAACCGGATGCACAAAGGCTATTGGAGGTTTCGGAAAAAGCGTTGGAAATGGGGATCGAGCAGGCGAGAGCGGGTAATCACGTGGAAGATATCGGGTACGCTATCCAACGCTATACCAAGAAACACGGATACTCGATCGTTAAAGAAATGGTGGGGCACGGTGTGGGGAAAAAGCTGCACGAGGAACCGCAGGTGGCAAACTTTGGCACGCCCGGCCATGGCGCCCTTTTGCGCGCGGGTATGACGATAGCAATCGAGCCAATGGTGAACATCGGACGAGGCGAAATTAAAGCACTCGACGATCACTGGACCATTGTTACGGCCGATCGCACTCTATCCGCCCATTTTGAGCACACGGTTTTGGTTACCGAGGGTGAGCCGATGATACTCACCCAGGAGGAATAGATGCCGCCAGGGGGACCAGCGTCACCGAGAGGTAGACACAAACAACGCGATAATCGAAGGGGCGGCACGCGCTCGGGGCAAAGCGGCAGCACGGGAACACCGGCCGACCAGAGCGAGGATACCAAAGAGAAGGGCGTTGAGGTTGAAGGGGTCGTAGCGGAGACACTTCCCAATGCCATGTTTCGAGTGGAGCTGGAGAATGGACATATGGTGCTGGCCCACGTTTCCGGTAAGATACGGATGAACTTTATCCGGGTGTTGCCGGGCGACCGGGTGCTGATCGAGCTTTCACCCTATGACCTCAGCCGAGGGCGTATTCTCTATCGGTACCGGTAGAAAACGAGGTGAAGAGAGATGAAGGTCAGAGCATCGGTTAAAAAGATTTGTGATCGCTGCAAGATCATTAAACGCGAGGGGGTAGTGCGAGTCATTTGCAAAAACCCCAAGCATAAGCAACGTCAGGGGTAGTGTGATGGGGCAAGGTGGGGCCAGCTCACCGATAGCCGCATCGCAATTTAAGGAGGAACTGGTTTGAGAATCGCCGGCGTTGACCTTCCGCGAGACAAGCGGATTGAATACGCATTGCCCTACATTTACGGAATCGGTCTTTCGAGCGCCCGCCAGATCGTGGCACAGGCTGGGATTGATCCGAAGACTCGAGTCCGCGACTTGACTGAGGCTGAGAGCAGCCGTTTGCGCGAGAGCCTTGAGCGCAACTATCGCGTGGAAGGCGACTTGCGGCGGGAGGTGTCATTAAACATCCGGCGGCTGGTGGAGATCGGCTCATACCGCGGGTTGCGCCACCGCCGGGGATTACCGGTTCGTGGCCAGCGCACAAAGACGAACGCCCGCATGCGCAAGGGTCCGAAACGCGCCGTGGGTGGCAAGAAAAAAGTGAGGAAGTAGTTATCACGCGGATCGGACGAGAGAGGGATTATGGCAAATAAGAAGACGGTCGTCAAGCAAAAACAAAAAGAGAAGAAGAATATCGCTCAGGGCATTGCACACATTCAATCCACCTTCAACAACACGATGGTGATGATTACCGATGTGAAGGGGAATGCTATCGCCTGGTCGAGTGCTGGCTCGAGTGGATTTAAGGGAACCAAGAAGGGAACTCCGTTTGCGGCGCAGTTGGCTTCCGAAAGCGCGGCGAAGAAGGCTATGGAGCATGGCTTGCGCCAGGTGGATGTCTATGTGAGGGGTCCTGGCTCAGGCCGGGAGACGGCGATCCGTTCGCTTCAAGCGGTTGGCTTGGAGGTTAATCTTATCAAAGACGTGACGCCGATCCCACACAATGGGTGTCGGCCCCCAAAGAAACGCCGCGTGTAGTTTCGATCGGCGAAGCATCCTGCTCACCCTTTTACAAAATGCGCCGGCTTCCGCTCTATGCTGATTTCAAGGCGGATTCCCGCGCGAAAGGGTTGTTTGATACGATGAATGATATGATGAATCGAAGGCGCTTAACCCCGATGGTGAAGCCCTTGCGAGGAGATAAAGCGAGATATGGCCAATAATTCGGATCCTCGGTGCCGTCAATGTCGCCGAGAGGGAATGAAGCTCTTCCTGAAAGGCAATAAGTGCGTTGCCAATTGTACGCTGGACAAGGAGCGTCGGCAGACCCCACCGGGCCAGCACGGAAGCGATGCGGCCCGGCGGAAGATGACGGAATACGGCGTGCAGTTGCGGGAAAAGCAAAAGATTCGGCGAATATACCGGGTACTGGAAGGTCCATTCCGGCGCTATCTGCACGAAGCGGAGCGCCGCCGAGGCGTTACCGGTGAGAGTCTGCTTCAATTGCTTGAAACCCGATTTGATAACGTGGTGTACCGGTTGGGCTTTGCCGTATCACGAAGCCAAGCCCGGCAACTGGTCAGCCACCGCCATTTTGTGGTTAACGGTGTTCGGGTAAACATTCCTTCTTACCAGCTCAAACCGGGCGATGTCATCACGGTGCATGAAACGATGCTAAAATCAAAGCCGATTCAGGAGGCGCGTCAGCGGGCACATACCCGCAGCCTGCCCGATTGGTTGCAGTTCGATCATCAAGCGCTGACCGGCCAGGTCGTTTCAATTCCAACCAGGGATCAGATTGACGTTCCCGTTGAAGAGCAGCTCGTGATCGAGTTTTACTCACGTTAATCAGATGCTGGAAGAGGTTTCGGAGGCGTCCGTGTTGCGGGCGAGGAAATTTAATTTTACCTATTTGCGAATGGCGTATTGGGCGAAGGAGAGATCGCTAGATGGAAGTCACGGGTCCACGTATTGAGGCGTTGGAAGAGACGTCAACTTACGGGAAATTTCAGGTTGAGCCGTTAGAGCGGGGATATGGCACCACTTTGGGTAATTCACTGAGACGAGTTTTGCTCTCGTCTCTGCCGGGTGCTGCCATCACGCACGTCAAGATAGATAAGGTGCTGCATGAGTTTGCGACCATACCGGGAGTTAAAGAAGATACGACCGAGCTGCTATTCAATCTGAAGGATCTATACGTTCGCGTACTTCCTTCGGTGGATACGAAAGAGAAGGTAAGGACGCTGAAAATCCACAAGCGTGGGGAAGGTCGAGTAACCGGCGCCGATGTGGAGTGCCCACCCGATGTGGAGGTGGTCAATCCGGAAGTATATCTCGCTACGATTGCAAGCGAAGATGCGACGTTGAGTATCGAGCTGACGGTTGAGGTCGGCACCGGCTACATGCTGCCTGACAAGCAAGAGAGCTTTCGCACTGCAATCGGCGTGATTCCGATGGGGGCCTCGTATACACCAGCCAGGAAAGTGTCTTATACGGTGGAGGCGACACGCGTTGGATTTAAGACCGACTATGAGCGGCTGGTGCTGGAGGTAACCACCAACGGCAGTATCCGCCCCAGCGCTGCAATTCGCGAGGCGGCCAAGATTCTGCAACGATATTTCCAGATGTTCGTTGAGTTTAAGGGATTGATTGTACTGCCCGAAAGCAGTGGCCAATCCGATGATTCGGATATTCACGCGCCGGATGCCCGCATTGAGGAGCTGAATTTCACAGTCAGGACGTTCAACTGCTTGAAGAAGGCGAACATCCACACAATCGCCGATCTCACCAAACTCACCAGCACCGAGTTACTCCAGATCCGAAACCTGGGCAACAAATCGCTGGACGAGGTGCGGGAGAAGCTGCAGGAACTAGGCCTCGTCTTGAGGGGTGATTCACCGCATGCAACGGTTCTCCCAGCGGTTGAAAAGATCGAGGAATCGAAGCCAGAAAACCAAGTTGAAGAAATGGAAGAAGTTGAGGGTGTGGAATTAGCCGATACCCTTGAAACGGCGACCAGCGAAGGATAGGCGCCGTTCAGCGAGATTGAGAGAAAGTAAAGAAGAGGGTTCACAGTTATGCGCCATCGGATGAGAGGACGACAATTTGGGTTGCCCAGCGATCAACGTCGTGCACTGTTGAGAGGCCTGGTGCGATCTTTAATTGAACATGATAAGATCAAGACCACCGAAACACGAGCGAAAGATGTGCGGCCAATCGTTGAGAAGCTGATCACGATGGCGAAACGGGATGATCTTGCCGCCCGGCGGCAGGTTCGGCGCTATCTCGACCCAAATGTGGAAGAGTGGTACGTCACCGAGAAAACGGTGGAAAGCAAGAGTAGTAGGAAGGGACCGCGGAGGGTTGGCAGCAAGCTGGTTCCCAATCCCAACTACCTGGTTCCCCGACTGTTTTCGGTGGTTGCACCGAGATATAAGGATCGAATGGGCGGTTATACGCGCATCACCCGATTGGGAGCCCGGCGGGGAGACGGTGCGCCAATGGTGGTGCTCGAGCTGCTGGAAGGCAGCGATCTTACCGCCGTCGCTCCGGTTGGTGAAGCACCGAAGGCGGTATCCCGCCGTGGCCTTTTCGGTAAGAGGAAGTGATTGGAATCGGCTGGTTTCATCGTTTGACCGTATGAAAAAGCCGGCGGGGCGTTAAAAATGCGCAATTACCGCCTGATTTTGGAATACGATGGAACCGATTTTGCTGGATTTCAATACCAACCTGGCGAGCGCACCGTGCAGAGCACGCTGGAAGAGGCGATCTCAAAGCTGGCTCATGCATCGGGGCGAGTTACCGGTGCAGGAAGAACCGATGCCGGAGTTCACGCGTTAGGGCAGGTGGCCAGCTTCTGGGCCGAATTGCCGGTTCCGGTGGAGCGGTTGGCGGCCGCCTTAAATTCACTGCTGCCACGCGATCTATCGGTGGCGGCGGCGGGGGAGGCGGAAGCCGATTTTCATGCCAGGTACTCGGCCATCAGCCGCCGATATTTATACGTAATCCGGCAAAGGCGCCAGCGTTCCGGTATCTGGGATCGTTATAGCTGGCGGGTTGGGGATGAAATATCGCTGGCCGCAATGAGCGCCGGGAGCCGATTTCTGATCGGAGAGAAAGATTTCGCAGCCTGGGGAACCGCGACCGGCCGATCGAAGAGCACCGTTCGGCAGGTCAAACAGATAAAAGCAGGTCGGCGCGGGCGATTTGTGCTGATCTGGATTGAGGCGAACGGCTTTTTGAAGCACATGGTTCGTCGGGTGGTTGGAACGCTGGTTGAAGTGGGGCTTGGCCGCCGGGATCCGGAAGATATCCAAGCGATCACCCAGCAGCGCGATATTCGATTGGCCGGGCCGGTTGCGCCGGCGGCCGGCCTTTGTTTAGTTCGGGTGCGTTACCCGCAAATGGAGTGGGATAAATCAAATGGGGATGAAAACCTTTTCGGCTAAGCCGAAAGAGATTGAACGGGAGTGGATCGTAATTGATGCGGCCGGCCGGCCGCTGGGCCGATTGGCGGTTGAGGTCGCTAAGATTTTAAGGGGCAAGCACAAACCGATCTTTACGCCCAACCAAGATACCGGCGATTTCGTAATTGTCGTCAATGCAGCCAAGGCGGTGTTGACCGGTAATAAGGAGCAGGAGCCGATCCACCATCACACCGGCTGGCCGGGCGGCTTAAAGAGTGTCAGCCGAGGCGAAGAGTTTGCGCGACGCCCGGAGGAGGCGGTTCGGCGGGTTGTGCGCGGCATGCTGCCTCACACCCGATTGGGTGACGCGATGATCCGCAAGCTCAAAATATATCGCGGCGCCGAGCATCCCCATACCGCGCAGAAGCCGGTTTCATTTCAGTAATCTTGATGGAGGAGAGTGTGGTCCAAACGGTTCGATATTATGGTACCGGCCACCGAAAAGATGCGATCGCTCGTGTGTGGCTCACGCCGGGAAGCGGCGATATAATGGTCAATGAGCGCGATGCCGATAGTTATCTGGGCAGAGCGACGTTGATGCGGTTGATTAGGCAACCCTTTGAAGCGGTGAATCTGGTCGGCCGATTTAATGTGATCGCCCGCTGCAAGGGCGGTGGGCTGAGCGGTCAAGCGGGTGCGATCCGTCACGGGGTGGCGCGAGCGCTGCTGGAGGTGGATCCGGAGCTGCGTGGCACGCTGCGAAAGCTGGGCTATCTCACGCGGGACCCGCGCGTAAAGGAGCGCAAGAAATACGGCCACAAGCGGGCCAGACGCGGCTTCCAGTTCAGCAAACGTTAACCTTCCCAGGGGAAAAGCTACGCAACCCAAGCCTTTTCCCCTCTGTATTTTATGTCGAGGAGCCAATAATCGGCTGTAAAAAGTGGGAATAGTTTTGTCACCAGGGATTCCGCTGGCAAAAAGGAGTCGATATGACCCGGACTGCTAAAATCGGGCTTGCCATTCTGATTTTGATAGGTTGCCGGATGGCTTGGGCCGATCAGACAATCCATATCGTGCTCGGACCTCCGGATACACACGCAAAACCGGTGGTCCGGCATTCAGTCCGAATCACCACCCGCCATCTTACATCGCGAAGCGAATCCTTGAATGAGAGGGTGCTGGGACGGCTGGGCATAGTTGTGCGCAGCGGCATGATTCATCGGGGCGCTGCGCTCTCATCTCAGCAGCTCGCTCACGTCACCCCCGGAGTCTATCTCGCCATCACATTGGAATCGGGCCGCTTTTACGGCGTGCTGATGGTGGATGGATCCACCGGCTGGATTTTGAAATCCAACGTCAATGAGCTCGACTACCGCGTCATCGGCAAAGAAAGCTATGTGGAGCGTGAACCAGGCTTGCCGGCCGGATATCATCCACCCCTATTGACCGCCGATCAGGCCAAGCTGCTGCACTATGCCTTTACCTATTTAGGAGTGCCCTATCAATGGGGAGGCAATACCTTTAAGGGAATAGACTGTTCCGGTTTCGTCAAGAACGTGTTTGCCGATATCGGCATCAACCTGCCCCGCACCGCTCAAGAGCAGATGGCCTATGGAATGCCGGTGCCGGCCGACCAGCTCCAGCCGGGTGACCGGCTCTACTTCGCCGATCGGGAGGGTCATATCGTTCATACCGGTATTTACATTGGAAACGGTTATTTTATCCAAGCCTCCGCCTCTCTCCATCGCGTGGGGATCAGCCGCTTAGATGAGCCGCTGTACCGCCAGATGTTTTACGGCGCCAGACGATAGGTAAAACTGAACTCTTTCCGGTTAACCCCAATCATTTTTGTCTTCTTTCTTTACGGGTATAATTCTGTACGAATCCTTGAAAGGTTGTAATGACAGCAAAACGACTTAACGTTGGAATTATCGGCGCTTCCGGATACGCTGGTGGGGAGCTGTTGCGAATATTGGCCGATCATCCCCAGGTTCGCATTACGACGATCACATCGGATACCTATGCAGGCCAACCGGTGGCCGGCTCATTTCCTGGCTTGGCGCGCAAGCGTCTGCCTGCCTTTACCGCCTATGATCAGATCAAGACGTGCCAGTGCGATCTGGTATTTTTAGCGCGTGATAGCGGAGTGGCGATGAAGGTGGCACCTCAATTGTTGAATGCAGGGGTGAGGGTCATTGATTTTAGCGCCGACTTCCGTTTGCGGGATGTCAATGCCTACCACCAATGGTACGGGATTCATCACTCCGAGCCGGATTTATGTCAAGAAGCGGTCTATGGATTACCGGAGTTGTACGCCAGCCGGATATCGTCGGCTCGATTGGTGGCCAATCCGGGCTGCTATCCCACCGGTGCGATTTTAGCGCTGGCTCCACTGCTTCATCACCATCTGGTGGAGTCGGACTCGATCATTGTGGATGCCAAGTCGGGCTTGTCGGGAGCGGGGCGATCGAAATTTGGGCTGGATTACCATTTCGCCGAGGTGAATGAAAGTACGGCCGCCTATAAAGTGGCGACTCATCGCCATACCCCTGAAATTGAGCAAATTTGCAGCGAGGTGGCGGGCCGTGAACTGGTCATCTCGTTTACTCCCCATATCATCCCTATCACACGCGGCCTTTTATCAACCTGCTATGCAGCCCTACTACGTCCCCATACCGATGAGGAGCTCCAGCAGATATACGGTCGCTTTTATGATGAGGCCCCTTTTGTCAGGGTGGTATCCAAGCTGCCGGCCACCAAGCATGTTGTCGGCAGCAATGACTGCCACATCGGTTTGAAAACGGACCCGAGGACCGGTCGCGTAATCGTTATATCGGTGATTGATAATATGGTTAAAGGGGCCGCCGGCCAAGCGGTGCAAAATATGAATTTGATGTATGGATTTGGTGAAACGGACGGGTTGGAGTCGGGCAGCATTTTCCCTTAGCAGGATGTTGAAAAATATAGCATTACCCCTGAATCATTATTCCAGGGAGGCGGAATGGAACCCGGGATACAGCGCATCAATCCCCCGCCTTTTGGTAGTCAGGGATATGGATTCCCGCTTTCTCGGGAATGACGTAGCTTCAGGATCCGGCGAATTTTCGGCAATTCCTTGAATCAAAAGAGGTTTCCGGCTTCAGGATGGACGCGCGGTGGTGCGCGGCGATGATTTTCGCTCCACTTTGATATCCAGCAGTTGCCGGTTGGACAGAATGAGCGCCAAGCCATCGCGATAGGTTCGAATCCAGTAGCCGAACCCAGCCCGCAACAGGTTGCCGTTAATCGGTTTAAGGTCGCGGTAGGTCTTTGATTGTGTATCCCAGGTATGCAAAACCGGATCCAGCCACCCCGTTTTCGCCGCCTGCTCCAGCGTCAAAACGCGATGCCCATCGGTAACTCGGGTAAGCTGCCAGGATACGTCGTGCGAAGCCGCCCCGATCAATGATCGCCCCGCCTTCGGTAGTGATATCCAACGCTCAAGCGGATGAGAGTTCGGTGGCAACGCATTGAACTGAACGGTTAATTGCGAACCGAAGTTGCGATACCAGTACCCGCTTCCGTCCGCAAAACCGCCGAAAGGCTGCGGGTCGGCTGATTTCCATATTACGGCTTTCTGCTGGATCGGGTCCCATCGCGACAGCTCACCGTTTTTCAGAGAGTTGTTCAGTAAATCGGATGGGTTTCCGTCGAGCGGCGTATAGGGGAACGAAAACAGGGTGAATCCGCTTGGTAAAACGATCTGCAACTTGATGGGATCGGCTGCCTCTTGACTGATATTTTGGATGGCCGTAAAACCAAAGGGCTGAACGGCCGCCTGATCAGTGCCGCTTTGAGTGACCACTCCGTTCACGCGGACGATCTGGCCGATTGCCGGTTGTGCCGGCGTTGGAGCGGGGTCTACGCCGGGATTTTTGATATCGGTGGTAAGGATGGAAATCGGCGTTCCGCAGTTGATGGTGAAACCGTCGGGCGTGGTGCCGGTAATCGGCCCCTCAACCTGCACCGGCAAACCATAAGTCAACGGCGACCCCAAATCGGGACCGCTGACCTCATAAACGTGAGGAGTCGGCATAGCACCGGTGAAAGCAACGTTTTGGGCGTTGATGACCGGTGGATCGCCCGCGGGTGAACCGCCGGTCGTAGCCGCTTCGACTTTGCCGGTCAGCGCAATGAGATCGCCCGGTTGCAACGGCATCACCAACTGGCCGGCTGCAATATGAACCGCAAAGCTGGTGAACGATCCAACCGGTCTAACCATTAAATCGCCGGTTGAGGTATCAGATCCCAGCACGACTTCCAATTGCGACATGCTGATCTCCGACCCAGGCGTCAATTGGCCGGTATCTTTGAATGGGTTAGATTTAGCTAGCGTATCCCCGATCAGCAAAGTGCGATTCGCGGTATGGCCGGTCGTTAAGGTGAGGCGGATGTCTTGTGGCAGTTTCAGCGAATTGAGATCAGAGGCGGGTGTGGCGCCGACACAGCCGAGTGAAGATACGGTGAGATGATAAGTTCCCGGTGTGAGGTGCGGGGCGGCAAAAAATCCGGTGCCATCGGTGGTGAGGGTTTGGGATCCGCCCGGCCCGGTAAGCTGCACCTGTGCCCCATCCGCCGCCGTTAAATCGGCACCGACCAGTATGTAGCCCATCAAGGCGGAATTGGGCGGTTGGGGCATCGCGGTCGGATCGGTGACGGTGCTGCCGAGAGATGCGATCATAGGATAAAATTGCGGGTTGTATTGCACGTACTTTCCATTTTCGGTGTTGGTGCCGGCGTAGGAATAGAGCAAAAAGCCGTTTGCGCGCCCGCCTGAGCTAGTTGGCTCCAAAGCCTGATGGATCTCGATCTTGGTATCGTGGGTGGTGTTCAAATAGTTGCCGACACCGATCACCAGTTCGCGGCCGTAGGTGTGGTCTTTGGCAAAGTCAATCCAGTGCTGCCACCAGGTGGGATATCGCTGATAGTTGTAATAGACCATCGGGCAATTCAGGTCTAAAATGCCCTGCTTCATCCATTTCACCCAGTTTTGAAAGACCCGATTCATTGCGGCCGATTTCGTTCGCCACTCCTCCATTGAAGTGGGGCCGTTTTCCCACGTGATGGTGGCGGCCGAGACGACGATATTAGGACGGATCGCGTGTACCATCGTGTAGACCTTGCGCACCAGCTCAGTAACCTGCTCACGGCGCCAGTGATCCCATAAGGGGTCGTTATAGGCCGGTTTGCCGGTGCGATGGTAGAGGCGGTCAAATCGGGCAACGCTGACCGGGTTGTACCCCCATTGCGGGCCGCCATAACGGATAAAATCGAAATGAATGCCATCCACATCGTAATGCCGAACGACATCCAGGAAAACCCGCGCGATCCAGTCGGCGGCGGCCGGGTTGCCCGGATCCAGCTTAGTTGCTTCGCCATCATAGGTTTGGCCGGTATCCGAGATGCTGAGCCAGTCGGGATGCAACTTCACGACATGGCCTGGATTGCTAGGATTGCCGACGACGCAGGCGTTGATCCAGGCGTGCACCTGAATGGGCGGATTCGCGGCGTGAGCTTTCTTGATCAGATAGGCCAGCACGTCGAAATGGTCGGGGTCATCGTTCGCCCACGGTTCATAGCGGGAGAGGTAATAGGCATCGCCGCGCTTCCGCATCTGGACGAAGACGGCATTGCATTTCGCTTCTTCCAGGCGCTGGATCAATAGATCCACTTGTTGCTTTGTTTTAAACCCCGGATTAAAGCCATCCACCCAAAATGCTCGAATGGCTTGTGCCTGACTACTGAGTGAGGGGATAAACAGCGCGAGGGCGATGATCAGGATAAGTTGAACTTGCCTTGACATAACAGGCGAATTTTAGCCCTCAAACCATCGGCTTGTCAACCCAAATGACACCTTGTCCGACTAATTTTTGAAAGTTGGACAGGATATTCTGATCGCTGCCCGCAACGCGGTCCAGAAAAACGATCGGAGTACAAATCCTCACATCAATCACAAAGGAAAAACTTGACTAAGACACGAATTTTTAATGATCTCAGACAATAACGCCACAGCCTACGATTGGAGGAAAATAATGGGTAAATCAAGTGAGGGTAATACCATCGCAACAAGGCGGTGGGCATGCTTGGTATGCGTCGCATCGCTGGTTTTTACAATCTGCCAAATCGGAGGCGCCGCTCCAAACCCCCCGCTGGGTGTGAATGTATGCGATTATGGAGCGGTAGGGAACGGTAAGCAAGACGACACCGCCGCTTTTCAACGGGCTATGCAGGCGGTGGCTGAGCAAGGTAGCGGCCGAGTCTATATTCCAGCCGGCAACTATCGGATAAACGGCAATCTGGATGTGCCGGCCGATGTGATATTGCAGGGGGTGTGGGTTGCCCCCTTCACTTCATCAAGAACACCCACTCCGCCATTCTTCGCACCTCCCAACGGCAGTGTCTTGCTCGCTTATAGTGGAAAAGGGAATGCCGACGGCACGCCGTTTATCACGCTGCATTCCAATTCAGCGCTGAATGGCATCGCCATCTTCTATCCCGACCAGACCCAACCCATACCGACTCCATATCCTTGGTGCGTCCGGGGAGACGGCGATGACTGTGCTATCCGCAATGTTTTGCTGGTAAACCCTTACCAAGGGGTTGATTTTGGCACTGACAAGGCCGGGCGCCACTTTATAGACGGATTGTATGGGCAGCCCCTTTATAAGGGACTTTTTATTGACCAGTGTTACGACATCGGGCGGGTTGAAAATGTCCACTTCTGGCCGTTTTGGAACTCCAGCGTTGGAAAATGGACAAGCGAGCATGGCACCGCCTTCATCATCGGGCGTGCCGATTGGGAATATATGTTAAACTGCTTCTGCATCTGGTACAAGGTGGGTTATCATTTCATCCAGCGCAAAAACGGCCCCGGAAATGTGGTGCTCACCCAATGCGGCGCTGACGGAGGAGTGGAGGGAACCTTCACCACGCCGGTAATTGTGGATAATTGCCAAGGACATGCCGGCATATCATTCGTGAACGGCCAGTTTATGGGCACTACTGCGGTGCTGGTAAGGCCAACCAATACCGGGCCGGTGAAATTCACTGCATGCGGCTTCTGGGGAGTGCCCAACTCCCTACAAGCGGCGAAACTGGCGGGTAGCGGGAATGTTACATTTGAGGGTTGCCATTTTATTTCGTGGGGGCTGGCCAACCCGAAGGCTCCCAACATGGATGCCGCCTGCCAGGGCCTAATCATCACTGCCTGTGATTTTATGGATTCAGGCAAAACCGCGATCCGGATTGAACGAGGATGTCTTTCCGCTATAATCGTAGCCAACCGGTTGCGGCTGAGCGATCATATCGAGAACCTAGCGGGAATTAAGGCGCAGATCGGCCTGAACGCTTTTCAAGCGCCGCCGCCTATGCCAAAAGTATCGGCCGGCACGATCTTGGTGGATGACAGCCAAATGGCTCCGAACGTTGTTTTCGTCGGGCAATGGATGGTTGCTCGCGGTGGTGGTAATTACTACCTGGGCACCCATTGGGCGATGAAGGGAACCGGTAATGCCCGTGCGATCTTCCGACCCCGTATTCCTAAAACCGGTCGTTATACGGCTTACGCCTTTTTTGGCCCCAACCCGAACCACGATCACGCATCAAACGAGCCGGTTGCCATACGCTCTGAGGCCGGTGTAAGGACAGTACGGGTTGACATAAGCAATATAGTGAGTGGCCGGTGGATAAAGCTGGGCGTCTATCGTTTCGTGGCCGGGCTAAGGAGCTTTATCGTGATGAGTAATGATGCGAATGGCAATGTGCTGGCCGATGCAGTAAAGGTTGTTCCGGTTCGATAACTCGGTAGACCCGGTAAGAGTTCAGTTTTCTGGGCAATTTGGGCAGCAGGCCCTCACTCCCTGTCTGTCGCCAGGCAGGCAACTCTTTTCCCAATCCTGAGAGATGACTGGTGAATGAGATTGCTTCGCTTCGCTCGCAATGACACCCTCCCCCGTTGACGGGGGAGGGCCGGGGTGGGGGAGGGCCGAAAATCATTCCCACAGAACTGAACACATTCGGGTTGACAAAAATTCTAATGCGGTGTAATATACCGATTACCATCAACTCACTTTCAAATAAAGTTAGGCCAACGCCCTTACTCCAGTATGACGTAACAGTTCAGTTCTGTGGGCAATTTAGGTAGGGAGATATTACCCCTACCGCAATTATCAACTCCCTCCCCGTTTACGGGGAGGGTTGGGGTGGGGTCGAACTAAAACCCCTCCCGTAAAACTGAACTCTTTCAGTATGACTTTGACGCGATATTTTACTTATGTTAATATCTATTGGGGGAACTGATATTGAAGAGATACGGGGTGATGCCTAAACTTAGGCTCATAATGGCGATACTATTCTGCATATTCGCCGTCTTATATTTAGTCAAGCGTACCGAAGTTTGGGGCGGTCTCGACTTTGCCCAGGTTTACGTTACCGGTCATTCCTTAATCACCGGTTCACCTATATACTCGCCTGATATTTGGCGTAAATCAATCGTGCCTTTAATTGGAAAAGAATTTCCTTCCACCGAATGGGCTAACTTTTATCCACCCTCGACGGAACGCGCACCAGATTTATGTGGGAACTGAACATTTTGACTGCTTAGCGGTTTATTCATGTTTATTCTCAATACTGCCATGCCGACGCAATTCCTATTTAATCTACTAATTCTGATACATTTGACAATAATTTTCAATAAACATACAAACGGTTGACAAAATTGTGATATTGATAATAATATGTATTAATGTAAAGGAATTAATATATTTGAAGGATGAGGATTACTAATGTATTCATTCGTTTTAGCCTTTTTTTGCGCATACATTATATCATTGGCATTTGTTTCAATCTCAACGTTTCTAGCATTACGAGTATTAATCCCCTATTTAGAGCCTGTCCTACAAATAGGTTAACGGTTGGTATTTTTTTGATCGGTAAAGTTGATGAACAAGGGGTTATTTTTGAAAAATGATCATAAGATCGATGAAACATTCAACGAAGATCAATGAATCTAC
>JAKBZR010000132.1 GCA_021842405.1 bacterium | reverse complement strand
TCAGCATATTGTGGCGAGGGGCGCTCAAGGGAGTAAGTTTCACTTCTCCGCGTCAGGTGCGCCAGGCTATCGACCGATTTATCGAGGCCTACAGCCAAGTCGCACATCCCTTTGAATGGAAGAAGGCTATTGTCCACCAGGGTCACCTTAAACATAATTATTCGGATTTATGCAAGTAAGTACTAGTGTTCTGGATTCCGCTTTGCGGCCCCCTGTCTGCGTGCGGACACGCACAGGCAGGCGGAATGACGATCCGATGGGTGTTACCGTATTTTTCAACATCCTCTAGATTGCCAATGACGATTTATTGAAGATATTTACAATCCAACCGGCGTCAAATTGCAATTACGATAGGACCTGAATATCCAGGCCGGCCGCCGTCAGCCCATCCGATGTCGCCGTAAAATGAATGGAGCCGGTGGGCTGCACCGCTTGCACGAACGCCAGGCACATCCCGTTGAAAGCCTTCCGTTGAGAGGCATGGAAGCTTTCGTGGCTGGCCGAATCGCCGTTATCCACTCCGACGATCCGCCCCGGCCCTTCCACCTCGAAACGAACCCGATTGGAAGCATTCGGCACTGGATTGCCCGCCGCGTCAACGATCCGGCAGGTAATGTGGACTAAATCCCTGACATCGGCTCGGATGCGGTCTTTATCCGCGTGAATTAAGATATGATCCGGCTTACCGGCGGTGCGGATATCATGCAGGCAAACCTGCCTTTCACCATTCCAGCCGACCGCCCGAAGCACACCCGGTTCGTAGTTGACCACCCACCGCAAATGAGCATCCGGCGTATATGAGGTAAATAACATACCCATCGGTCTGCCGTTAAGATACAGCTCCACCCGATCACAATTGGTGTAGCACCACACCGAAATGGCCTCCCCCTCATGACCTTCCCAATTCCAATGCGGAAATAGGTGCAGCATCGGCGCATCGGTCCAGCGGCTACGGTAAAAGTAGTAGGCGTCTTTCGGGAAGGCGCAGGTATCCATCACGCCCGTTTCACTGCTGCGGCTCGGCCAGCGTAGCTTGCGATACGGTAGATGATACCAGGAGTGAGGGGAGGGCTCGCCCATATAATCCACCCCCGACCAACGGAATGAGCCGGCTACGAAAGGCCGCTGCTGCAATAAGTTCCATCCCGCCTCCATCGTCGCATCCCCAAAGCAGACATCGTAGGAAGAGCAGTGGTTTTCATCGGAGTTGTAGACGCCGCGAGTCTGCACCGTATGGGGAAATTCGCTGCCCACCATCTTACGCCCCGGATACCGCTGATGGTCGCGGTCGAAGGAGAAGGCGGAGCCGCTGTTATAACCCACCACATCCAGCACTTCAGCGAATCCGCTTCGATTGGCCCTCTGAATGGATGGGATCGCTGAAGTTACCGGCCGGGTTCCGTCATTTTTATGGACGATGTCTCGCAGCATCTTGGCGGTGACTGCCCCTTCCGGCCTAACCGATTCCGGTATCTCATTACCGATGCTCCAGAGCACGATGGAGGGATGATTGCGATCCCGCACAATCATATCGTGTAAATCCCGTTTTGCCCATTGATCAAAGTAGAGGTGGTACCCGTACTGCATTTTCCCAACCTTCCACTCGTCAAAGGCCTCATCCATCACGAAAAATCCGAGGCGGTCACACATGTCCAGCAGTTGCGGGGCGGGTGGATTATGAGCGGTGCGGATCGCGTTGCAGCCCATCGCCTTGAGCAATTGCAATCGCCGCTCCATCGCCGCATCAATGAAGGCGGCCCCCAGCGCACCCAAATCGTGGTGCAGGCAAACCCCTCGCAAAGGAGTGGGGGCGCCGTTTAGCAAAAAACCGTGATCGGCATCAAATTTGACTTCACGGATGCCAAAGCGGGTATCACAATTATCCAGCAGCTCACCGCTCCGAACCACTGACCGTGCCGTATAGAGTAATGGATCTCGATGAGACCATAACCGCGGTTCACCCACCCGAAAGCGTTGGGTGAACGTTCTTCGACCCTTTCCCCCGACGGTTCGCTTCAGCTTTGCGGAAGCCACCTCCTTATTGAACGGATCGAGTATTAGCGTCTCAAGCTGCACCGCGGCCGATTCTGTCTGCTCATTGACAATTGTCGTTTGAACCTCTACCGTGGTGGGATTGTTTACTTGGGGTGTGGTTACGTAGACGCCCCACAAATCAACGTGTACGGGATCGGTGATCGTGAGCCAGACGTGCCGGTAGATGCCGGAGCCGGTGTACCAGCGTGAGTTCGGCTGGAGGGAGTTGTCAACCCGCACCGCCAGCCAATTTTCGCCGCCCCAATTAATATACGGGGCCATATCGTAGGCAAATGAGATATAGCCGTAAGGGCGATGTCCCATGTGATAGCCGTTGATCCAAGCGTCGCTGTTCATATAGACGCCGTCGAACTCAATGCGCACGGTTCGTTTCGATTCAGATCGAGGCAAGGTGAAGGTTTTTCGATACCATCCGATGCCGGCCGGCAGGTAGGCTTCCGTCCAGCCGCAAGGGCAGTTGATATCGAAAGGTCCCGCGATCGCCCAGTCGTGGGGTAGATTTAAAGGCTTCCAGCTACGATCGTCCAGGTCAGGCCGCTCTCCGTGCTCAATATCGCCTCGATAAAAAAGCCAGTCCAGATCGAACAGCATGCGCCGGCGCCCCGGATTTACCGAAAGCGACCGGCTTATCGCATTCGAGCTTGGCGCCTGCGCCGTCTTCAGCTCAGCCAGAACGGCGCCGCTTCCGGCACCCAGAATGAACTCACGACGATTCATAATCAGCCTTGAAAATCACCGCTTTTCCCTAAGAGCTTAATATTCGGTGGTTTTATTTGTTCTTCTCCGATTGCCTAAAATTCAGCGCTCGGATTGATATTTCCTGCCCTATTTTGTGTAACCTGATGGTACAACGCCGGTTTATCGGACAGGTTTATTTGCCCATCTATTGACAAAAGCGGGTCTCTCCCACTTGCCGTTGAGATGACATCCTAATAAATTCTATACTTCAACCGCCGCCCGTCTCTCCCCCGCGATCTCCCGGGTTAATAGCAAGGCACAAAGCAACGCGATTATCCCGCCGGTGTAAAACGGCGTGCTGGAGCCAAAGTGCTGATACAACACGCCGGCAATCAGGCTGGCCGGCAACAGCGCAGTTCCAACGCAGGTGTGATAAGCGCCGATCTCGGTTGCGCGCCGTTCAGGATCGGCGTTGTCGGCGGCAAAGGCGCGCTGAATGCCATTGGTCAAAGTATAGTAGCCGCCATAGAGCAAAAACATCAACCAAGCGACAATCGCCGCCGACCCAATCGCCATACCGAGGTATGCCGATGCGAAGAGAAGGTAGCCACCGATAATGAGCGTTCTGCGATCCAAGCGGTCGGAAAGCTTGCCGGCAGCATACGCCAGCGATGCCTCCACCGTGTTGAACATCGCGTACAACAACAGGATCTGGGCGTTTGGTACGCCCATCGCCCTGGCTCGCAAAATGAGAAAGGCATCGCTGCTATTGCCCAAACTGAAAAGGGTAACGATCAGCAAAAAGCGGCGGTAGCGTGGAGTTAGTTTGCTCCACTGCAAGCGAGGCCGTGAGGGTTGGTCTTGAGAAACCTGTTTTTTCTCAGTGACGCGCCATGCCAGCACTGTAACCGAAAGAAGGGCCGGTATTCCGGCAAGGAGAAATAGGGTGCGGTCGCCGACATTCCAAAAGGTGATGATCAGGTAGCCGATCAATGGGCCAACCACCGCGCCGGCTGTATCCATTGAACGGTGCAAGCCAAAGGCGCGTCCGCGAACTGCAACCGGGCTGTTTTCAGCGATCAGCGCATCGCGAGGAGCGGTTCGAACACCCTTCCCCACCCGATCGGCAAACCGGCAGACCAGCACAAATGGCCAGCTCCCTGCCAGCGCCATCGCCGGCTTGGAGAGCGCCGATAGCCCGTAACCGAACACGGCGAATGGCTTCCGGGCGCCCGCCCGATCCGATATCCATCCGAATAGAACCTTGCCAAGGCTGCCGACCGATTCCGCAATCCCCTCAATCAGCCCGACCGCTTCCACCGGCGCCCGCAATGTAATCGTCAGGAAGAGCGGGATGCGGGGGATAATCATTTCGGAGCTCATATCCTGCAGAAAGCTGACCCATCCCAGTTGCCAGATAACCGGATTTAATCGAGTATCCTGTGGTGGCGCGCCGGACATATCCCCCGCTTTGCGTTCCAAATTTTTAACCAAAAACCGTCTTCAGCGATTCCGCGATGTGCCTCAAGCCCACCTCCGGATGCACCCGATAGCCATCCACCTCGGCCGTGATGTACTGATCATAACCGACCTCCAGCAAAGCGTCGCGAACCGCGGACCACGGCACATCTCCCTGCAATGGATTGCAAAAGCCGCTGATATTGCCGATACCGGTCTTAAAATCTTTCACGTGCACTTTCTTGATCCGAGCGCCCAATATCCGAATCCAGTGCTGCGGAAAACCGAAGACCAGCACGTTACCGGCATCGAAATAAGAACCGACATAAGGGCTGCCGATCTCGTCAATGAAACGCGCCATTTCAAGCGGGCTCAGTAAAAACTTATTCCAGACGTTTTCCACCCCGATTGAGACGCCGAAGGACCGAGCGGTGTCGGCCAATCCCTTCAACCCCTCCTGGGCGCGCCGGTAGGCTTCATCGTAGCTCACCTCCATCGTCACCGTGCCGGGCACGCAAAGAATCGTATCCACCCCCAGCCATTGGGCGACCTGAAGCGACCGTTTCAGTATTGCGATCGCCCGATCGCGCACCGCCGCATCGGACGAGGTGAGCGGGTATTTCCAGCCCAGTCCGGTGGACAGGCTGGACAACTCGATTCCCGCCTCTTGCGCCGAGCGCACCAGCGCGCGCACCTCCGATTCGGATGTCTCCGGCGTCAGCTCGCCCTCCTCCGCAATGTTCACCTCGATGCTCTGAAATCCGCTCTGGTGAGCAAGTCGAAAACATTCCGGCAAGCTCAACCCACCTGGCAGCGTCCAACGGTTCACCCCAACCTTCACAAAGCTGCTCCTTTCTTCCGAAAAATCTCAATTACTTGCTAAAGTTGATGGTAAGATACCTCTTGATACCACTGTTTTCCTACCCCGCTGCGCCCGCAAGGTGTCTCAATCGCGGGCAAATTTGCCCTTTTAGGCTCCCCAATGACCCAGATAATCAATTTCACCGGTCTAGGCAGGGAAACTCGTACCTCTGGTGAAATTAATATTTAAAATCCGCAATCGGTAAGAATCGAAATGTTCCAATCCACCGATTGTCCATTGATCTCATATCCGAACGTGCATCTCGGAAAGGCAGGCCAATAATGACCCTATTCGTTGGAGTTAATGAAACCGATATCACACCACCGTTGGGCGTTGGGCTTTGCGGCTACGCCTACCGCCCACACGGTGCAACTGCCGTTCACGACCCCCTCTTCGCCCAGGCGACCGTCTTTGATGACGGCGACGCCCGCCTCGCACTGCTTGGTATGGATTTGATTACCCTTGATTTCGGCATAGTGGAGCGGGTTCGGGGTGAAATTTCCCATCACCTGGACATCCCAATCTCCCATGTGATGCTAAATGCAACCCATACTCACGCCGGTCCCGCCACTCGCACCTATCATGCCATGCCGTCCCCAGATCCGGTTTATATCGAGATATTGGCGCGAAAATTAGTCGGGTGCGCTCGGCAAGCCGCTGGCAACCTCCAGCCGGCATCACTGCGATTTGCATCGGAAGCGGTGCAGGTAGGAATAAACCGGCGGGAGCGGGTAGATGGCATAACGCGGTTGGGTTTTAATACTGGAGGTCCGGCCGATCCTCGCGTGAGATGCATCGCTATTGCCGATTCGCGCGGAAACCCGTTTGCGCTGCTCTATTCCACCGCCTGCCATCCCGTAACCCTAGGTGGAGACAACCTTCAGATCAGCGCCGACTTTCCGGGCGCCGCCCGCAAAAAGCTGAGGAGTGAACTGTCTGATATCACCACGTTCTCCTTCTTGCAGGGATGCTGCGGCAATATCAACCCCTGGCGGCGGGGCGGCTTTGCCGAAACCGAGGCAAACGGTGAATTGCTGGCCGGGGCGGTGCTGGATGCTTTTTTCGATGCGCAACCTATTCAAAGCGTACCCATTTCAGCTACGGAAGTCATGGTGGATGTTCCAACCATTCCGCCGCCACCCTTACCGGAAGTGAAAGCACGGCTGGCGGAATCAGAAAAAGAGCTTGAGGACGCTCGGCAATCGAAAGCGGATGACGGCAAAATCCTCTACCTGGAAGGCGCCCGCGATTTTATCGCCCATTTAACGTCGTTGGCTGAAAAGGCCGATTTGCATCCGAAATGCCGGTTCAGCATCCAGTCTTTCAAGATAGGCGATCTTCAAATCGTCGGGATGCCAGGCGAGGCCTTCGTTCAATATGGGCTCGATTTCGAACGGCAATCAAAGGGAGCACTGCTGGCGCTCGGCTACACCAACGGCTGCCACAACTACGTGCCGACGGCGGCCGATTACCCGCTGGGCGGCTACGAGGTCGAGCACGCCTACCGATTTTACGGTGAGCTGATGTTTACGCCGGAGGCGGAAAATATATTGCGCAAAACGATTTACCGGTTGCTGGGTATCGAAAAACCGGATATGACGCCTTATACGGTGTAACAAGAATGAGTTCAGTTCTCTGGGTAATTTTTGAAGCAGGCGCTCCCTCCTACTCTTTGCCGATCCTGGGAGAGGGCTTGGGAAGCCAGAGATTGATTCCCAGACAACATTGCAGTAGGTGTTGCATGGTCTTTGATAGGTTACTTTAGGAGTCACCCTGTTAGTGAATGCAACTCGTAGGGTGGGCTGATCACTCATTTCTCAATTTAACCCACAGTCGGCGGAGCCGCGAGCGTGAGCGAGCGGAGCGGTATAGCATTAGAGTGTGTACGCTCGCTCAC
>JAKBZR010000035.1 GCA_021842405.1 bacterium | reverse complement strand
GCACATCCCTTTGAATGGAAGAAGGCAATTGTCCACCAGGGTCACCTTAAACATAATTATTCGGATTTATGCAAGTAAGTACTAGTTCGGTCTCACCATCAACGAGCAGAACCGCCGAGCTAAATAATAAGGCCGGCCAATTGGGTGAACGGCCCCATCTGTCTTGGCGCTGCAGATCTATTTTGATGGCAGATGATGTTGGTGATATGTGAAGTCGAGTAATTTTGCTGCATCCATTTTGAGGATCACGGCTCACCCGTCTAACGATTTGCGGCGCATCCGGAGGCACAATATACGGTGAATGCGTGATGACGATCATTTGCGGGCCATCTTGATTTTCGGCGCGTTCCTGCAAGAGCTTCCGCATTTGTATCAGGGATTGGGGGTGCAGAGCACGTCCCGGCTCATCCAACAAAATGACATGAGAATCGGGACTGTTCAAGACGGCACTCAGGTAAGCCATCTCTACCAATCCCGACCCGCTCTCTTGCAAGGGAAAGCAGCGCAGGTCATTTTTTGAATCCCGTTGAATCAAGGTTATTCGCATCTGGATTTCACCGTCAGCATTTCTTTTTTCCATCGTGACATCCAATTTACGGCCGCCAGAAAGTCTTTCAAACCCACCTTGAATATTGGCAAATCGCTCGCGGTCACAATCTTGTGGTCCATTCTTCAATGAAAGGAGATAAGCGCTAAGGTGACGACTGGTGAGTTGTGATTTTGCTTTTTCCCACCAGTCATCCCGAGAATAGTTTATTTCAGGCGGGCTAAGCAAGTCTTCTGAAATGACACAATGATTGAGAAGGAGGTGGGCTAACACGTGAGAAAAAGTCAGATTATTGATATGAGGAGCCTTGACTGCGATCCCCAGATCACGAAAGAACTCTCGCCAATCTGGAATTGTCCTTACCATGTCGGTAATTTGAAGGTCCGTACTTAATACCGATACCACATTGTGATAACCCGGTTTTCCAGATCGCAAGAAGGTTGACCAAATATTCGGCCAATCTACTGGCATTGAAAGGGAATCTATGTCTGCTTCCCCATTTGACACCCTTCCGAAGGTTGGCATGGTATCCGCTGGTAGGCTTTCTTGCCAGACTTTGGCAAGAGGTTGACTGGAAGATGATGAAATAGGCATTTCTGGAATTTTTGAAACAATCCCAGAAAGATGAGGACCGAGTGCGCACACCCATTCGTTGTTGGCGATAGAAGGTAGAAAATAAAATATCAGATCGTCGGCACCGGTTTGGCGAACACCCAACACGCCAGACCATTCCAATCCACTTATTTCTCCTGTTAATGCTCGCTTAAGCGCTCCTCCAACAGCCTCCCGCCAACGTTCTTCAGGGTATGATGAACTAACAATGGCCACGGCAGTGGCTAACACCAATTGCCAAAAACAAGCCAGGAACTCACCTTCACTCGGCTCCGTCCATTTGATATCAATTTCGATATAGGCAGCGTCATTCTGTTTGCGTCTCCAAGCATTAAATGTATCCAAACAATCCAATTTCCCTGATTTTCCCCAGGAAATAGTTCCCTCAATCAACAGCCGTATCAGTCGAAACACATTGGTTTTCCCAGAGCCGTTCGGTCCTACCAAAACAGTGAATGGAGAATCGGTTAAATCCAAATCCAATTGATCAAATGACAAGAGATTGGCCGCACGAAGACGGGTGATACGCATGAATTGACCTCCGATTGCGATATTTTGGAAATTTCCAAGGCATTCGACCACCGAGCGGTCTTGAGGTGAAAGAGTTCAGTTCTACGGGAATCATTTACGGCAATATTGGATGCGCCCCCACCCTAACCCATGTCCCAAGTCTATACAAAGGGGGAGGGGATGCCGTTTCTACCTGCTCTATGGTGTCAATACCATAGCCGTCTCCATGAGACCTGTCTGCGAGCGACCGCAAGGAGCGAAGCAATGAGTTGCTCTCTTTTTTACAGATAGGTCAAGCGATCCCGATAACGCTGGAGCAGCTTCTGATTGTGTTGATCGCCGGCATCCAGATTGGCGGAGAGGAAGATGGGCGGCTCGATGCCGCGCTCCAGCAAGATTTCCGCCGTTCGCGCCACCCAGCCGTTGAGCATGGCTGCTCCAATGACGGTGGATGTCGGCGAAACCGCTTGTGCCAGCCCCTCCAGCTTTACAGCGGCATCCCCCGGCCTTCCACCCAGATCGAGCACCAGATCGGCAACCTCAAAGAGCCGCTGCCCGCTGGGCGCCCGCGAGGTAACCGAGCGGCTGTAGGCCAGCGAAGTCAACGCGATCACCTGCACCCCCCGGCGCTTTGCCTGCTCCGCCATCTCGACCGCCACCGTGTTCCGCCCCGACACCGATATCACCAGCAGCAGATCGCCCGCCTGGATGGGGACCTCATTGATAATCAGCTCGGCGTAACCCGCCAGACGTTCCATTTGGGATGTCAGCGTGACGGGACGCACGTCGGTGGTTAGGCCGGGCGGGAAAATGGGCGAAATGGGCGCCAATCCGCCAGCGCGGTAAAACAGCTCCTGGGCCAGGATGCCGGCATGGGTGGCGCCGAAAACGTAAATCATACGATCTTGCGCAATCGCATCGGCGGCCAAGCGGGATGCCGCCTCGATCTGATCGGATCGCTGCTCCAATACCGCTCTAAGCTCGGCCACAATTCCATCCAGATATCGCGCCGCCGCGTTTTGCCGATCGCTCATTTGTTTCTTTCTTAAATCACGGCTCGGAAAGCAGTCACGGAAATATTCCGGCAAAGAGCCGTGTCGAGGTGATCTCAGTATCCCTTTTTAATGTAATCGGCCATTGTCGCTTGATAGATGGCCGGGCCATCCGGCAAGTTGATGCTCATGAAAAAGGTGGGGGCCAATCCGCGCTGCAGCATCTCATCCGTAATGGCGGCCACCAGACCCCACAAGGCGACCACCGCGCCCACTCCCGATGCCGGAATGATTTTGCGATCCAGCCCTTCCACCTCCAACATCGCATCGCCATAATCAGCGTGGTTGTCAATCACCCGATCGGTAACCTCGAAAAGCCGCTTGCCCGACGGGTGATCCGACTTGAGCTGGGATGAATATTTGACCGCCGTCACCGAAATGACGGTTAAGCCGAGTTGTTTCGCTTGAATGGCGAGCTCAATGGGAACCGCTGTCTTTCCCGATACGGTGCCGACAATGAGAACGTCACCGGGCCGGAAATTGCTCCGCGAGATCACCACGCTGACCAGTTGAGTGTCGGTGGTGGTTGGAGGGATAATGGGCGGCTCCTTGTTTTCATCCCGGTAACGGTTTGGATTCTGGACGCCGAAATCAAAGGTCAGCGGGGCAAACGAGGCCATTCCGCCGACGCGGTTGACGAGCTCGCGATTCACCAAGTGGCCGGTGTCGTATAGGTGGATAACTCCCCTATTTTGCATGGCGTCGGCGCAAATTCGAGCAACCTGAGCAATTGTCTCTCGCTCCGCTCGTTGAATCTCACCGATCAGGCCGATGATGGCCTCATAATATCGGTCGTAAAGCTGCAATCAGAACCTCCATATAGAAATTCATTTTATGTCGCTAAACGGACTGACTCATCCGATAATCCCCAGCTTGCGACCGGCGCGCTGAAATGCGGTCAAAGCGACATCCAAGTCATCCCGCGAGTGCATCGCCGAGGGCATGGTGCGGATTCGAGCCTTGCCCCGCGCCACAGTCGGATAGATGATAGCGGTAGCCAGCACCCCTTCATCCAGCAAAGCCTCCTGTAATGCCAGCGTTTTCGCTTCATCATTCGTCATAACGGGTGTGATCGGGGTTTCGCTCACTCCAGTATCGAAGCCGATCTGTTTCAGCCCGGATTTCCAGTAGCGGGTATTTTCCCAGAGGCGTTGATTGAGCGCCGGCTCGGTTTCCATAATTTCGATTGCGGCCAAAACGGCGGCCGCCACCGCCGGCGGATGGGCAGTGCTGAAAAGAAATGGCCGGCCCCGCTGCCGCAACCAGTCTATCAACAAGCAGTTGCCGGCAATGTATCCCCCCATCACGCCGACCGCTTTGGAGAGAGTGCCGAGCTGCACATCAATCCGATCCTGCAAGTTGAAATGGTAAGCGGTCCCTCGCCCACCGCCCAGCACGCCCGAGCCGTGAGCATCATCAATCATGACCGCCGCATCGTACTGCTCCGCCAATTTCACGATATCGGGCAAAGGCGCTATATCGCCGTCCATGCTGAATACGCCATCGGTAATGATCAGCCGTTTGCGAAAGCGGCGGTTCTGCTTGAGGCAATCCTCCAGCGAATCCATATCCTTATGCTGATAAATCGGGCGCTGTTCATTGGGAAGACCGGTGAGGCGGCAGCCGTCAATGATGCTGGCATGGTTGAGCTGGTCGGAGATAATGACATCCTCCTTCGTTACGATGGCCGGAATAACGCCCGCATTGGCTGAAAATCCGGATTGAAAGACGATGGCGGCCTCCACGTGCTTGAAGCTCGCCAGCTTTTCCTCAAGCTCTTCATGCACGGTCATGGTGCCGATGATGGGGCGCACCGCGCCGGCGCCCACCCCATATTTCTCTATAGCGGCAATTGCGGCCGCCTTCAACCGAGGATCGTTCGCCAGCCCAAGATAGTTGTTTGAGGCTAAATTGACGATACCCTCCCGATTGTTGACCTTAATCCGCGGGCCGGATGGAGAATCCATGACTTGGATGGTTTTATAGAGATGCTGCGATTTCAGCTCAGCAAGCTGGTCGGTCAACCAATCTGAAAGTTGTCGATTCATCGTTATCCCACCCTCCTCTCTGAATGAGTTCAGTTCTCTGGGTAATTTAGGCAGCAGGCTTTTACCCCTATAGCAATAACCAACTCCCTCCCCCCTCGTGGGGGAGGGTTGGGGTGGGGGGCGACAGATGCTGCTAGAAAACATTCCCCGAAAATTGAACTCTTTCCCCTCTCTGTGCCCATACAGGATATACGATAATATCGTTAATCCGCATGGAAAACGACTTTGCCGCACTCCCCGCGCCGCATCAGCTCCATCCCCTCCGGCAATTCGGAGAATGGAAGCTCGTGGGTAATAGTCGGCAGCACGTTTAATCGGCCCGAAGCCAGCAGCTCATGCATGGTTTGCCAGGTTTGATAAAGTCGGCGTCCGACAACGCATTGAATCTCAAGGCCCTTAAAGATCATATCTTCCGCAATATCGAGATCCACCCGGCTGGACGGGATTCCCATCAGCACAACCCTCCCTCCTCGACGGCAGATTCGCATGGCCTGCCGGATCGCGGCCGGCGCGCCGGACATCTCGAAAACCGCATCGAAGCCGATCCCGTTTGTTTGCGCCTGAGACAGCCGCTCAATATCGTCCGATTGAGGATGCCCGGTTTCGTCGGCGCCCAATTCGCTGGCTAGTTTTAGGCGATAAGATGAGAGATCGGTGGCGAACACGTGAGAGGCACCGGCCGATCGTGCCACCGCAACCGCAAAAATCCCAATCGGCCCGCACCCTAAAACGGCCACCCGGCAGCCGGCAACCGGTCCGCTCATCACCGCATGCACCGCGTTTCCCAGCGGATCTTGAATACAGGCAAGTTTGGTGGGCACGTCGGGCAGGTTGACCCACAGCGAACCCTGTGGAACCTTCACGAATTCGGCGAAACACCCGTCCACATCCACTCCCAAAATCTTGGTCTGGGCGCAAACGTGCTGCTGGCCAAGCCGACACTGTAGGCAATAGCCGCACGTCCAGTGCGATTCACCCGTCACACAACTCCCGACTTTGACCGCCGATACCCCCGGCCCGATTGAGATGACCTCGCCGGTGAACTCGTGCCCCATGATTCGGGGTGGCTTGACGCGTATCGCCGACCAGCCATCCCACAAATGGATGTGCAGATCGGTGCCACAGATTGAAGTTGCCTTCACCTTTACAACGACTTCACCCGCATCCGGCGGCTCGGGCAGAGGCACCTTTAACAGTTGCTCGCCCGGTCCAGCCGCCGTTTTAACGTAAGCGCGCATCCTGGTTTCAGTCATTGTAACGGCCGATAAAGCGTCAATTCAAAACGACCTCGGGGTAAATAGATGTTCGGTTAAGATGATGCGGGTTGTGGCGTCGCTTTTTCCAATTCCGGCATCGCAGTGGCGAACTTCTTGAAATTTGCTTTGAAATGTTTACTCAGCTCTGCCGCTTTCACATCGTAATCGGCTGAATTCGACCATGTCCGCCTTGGGTCCAATACCTCGGCTGGAACGCCGGGACACGTAGTTGGAATATAAAAACCGAAAGCCGGCTCTTGATGAAATGTCACTGAGTTTAGCGCCCCTTCCAGCACGGCCGCTGTCATTGCCCGAGTGTGGGCGATGTTGATTCGCTCGCCAACCCCAAACGGCCCTCCGCTCCACCCGGTATTGATCAGCCATGCAGTGGCCTTATGCTGAGCGAGCTTTTTGCCCAACAGCTCCGCGTATACGGTCGGCTCCATCGGTAGAAACGGCGCCCCAAAACAGGTGCTGAAAGTCGCTTCCGGCTCGCTGCCCATGCCGGCCTCAGTGCCGGCGATCTTGGATGTGTATCCGGAAAGGTAGTGATACATCGCTTGCTCGGGAGTAAGGCGTGAAATCGGTGGAAGCACACCAAAGGCATCGGCAGTGAGAAAGATCACGTTTTTAGGATGGCCGGCAATGCCCGGAATTACCGCATTGGGAATGTAATCAACCGGATAAGCGGCTCGCGTGTTTTCCGTAATTTCACTGGAATTGTAGTCTACCTCACCGGTTTCCGGGTCTATTACCACGTTTTCCAGCACCGAGCCGAATCGGATTGCATCCCAGATTTGAGGCTCGTATTTTTTCGAAAGGCGGATGCACTTCGCATAGCAGCCACCCTCGAAGTTAAAGATGCCATCGTTGGTCCAACCATGCTCATCATCACCGATCAAACTGCGGGTAGGATCCGCCGACAGAGTAGTTTTACCGGTGCCGGAAAGCCCGAAAAAAATCGCCACATCACCCGCTTTGCCCAAGTTGGCGGAGCAGTGCATCGGCAAAATTCCTCGCTGTGGAAGAAGATAGTTGAACAGGGTGAAAAGCGACTTTTTTATCTCACCCGCATAACCGGTACCCACCACCAGGATCAACTTACGGCTGAAATTGAGCACGATAGCGGCCGTGCTGCGAGTGCCCTCCGTATTTGGATCGGCCAGCAGTTTAGGAGCACCTAACACCGTAAACTCCGGAATATGCGCTCTCGTCTCCTCTTCAGTTGCCCTGACCAGCAGGTTCCGCACGAAAAGGCTCTGCCAAGCGTACTCGGTTATGACACGCACCGGAAGTCGGTAATCCGGATGCGCGCCAATAAAACAGTCCTGAACAAATAGATCACGATCTCGATAGTGTTGCAGCACGCGTTGATACAGATTTTCAAAATGCTCCGGAGTAATCGGTTGATTGACGCCACACCATGCCACCAGCGATTCAGAGACCTTATCCCGCACCACAAATTTATCCTTTGGAGAGCGCCCGGTGTAGGGTGCGGTTTTGGCGCCCAAGGCTCCATTATTGGCCAACACACCTTCATTTCGGCGTATAGCATGCTCGACCAGCGATGCCGCTCTTAGATTCCAAAAAATATTCCCGTGCGACTCAATCCCTTGCTTCGTAAGGTCGAAATGGCTTCGACTGGTACCAAAATCCGGCATACAAAAAATCCTTTCACTCACTTCAATGTGGGGGTAAATTGGTGTTGATCTATCAGCCGTCAATAACAAAACGATAAAAGGGTCTCCGAGAGCTCCCTCTCTGCCCATGAGTTCATGATACCTCAAAGAGCAGCCGGTAATTAAGTAAGGGTAAGAGTGTAACTGTTCAGTTTTGCGGGAATGATTTTCGGCCCCCCCACCCCGGCCCTCCCCCGTCAACGGGGGAGGGGATCCGGACTGGGTCTTGGCGATTACTGCGTCGCACCCCATCCTTGCCTTCCACCTTAAACTTGTCCTACTCTTTTTCTCCTCGCAACCGTTCCGTGCTCCTTCCCCCTCCTAGGGGGAAGGGCGGGATGGGGGTCCAGACACACCGCCCTGTAACACCCGCCTAAATTACCCAGAGAACTGAACTCATTCAGGAATAGAGGGTTCGACCGTTTCTAATAAAATTGACGGCTGTCCTAGCTCCAAAAGTGGATTGTTAGGATTAATCCGCTTCAGATCAGGGCTTATGTCGGCAACGTGTACGCTCACTTTCGCCATAATCGCTGCCCCTGATCAATGCCGATTGCGAAATACATCAGCGGACCCACCAACGGCAAAAAGATGACGATGATAACCCAAACCAGCTTGATGATGGAGTCACGAAAATTTCGCTGGGTACAATCTATCAGTGCCCAGATCAGCAGGATTAAAGAGAAAATTACGAGCGTCCCACCAACCAGCAGCCCCGATTCATCCAGCCATTCGATAAGCATTCCTTACCTGTTTTTACTTAACTTTGGCGGGCGCCCCTGTTTTTACCGACTCGTAGGCCGCTTCCGCCATCGCCACCGCTGCGCGCCCGTCGCGTCCGGTAAAGAGCGGCGTCTTGTTTTCGGTTACCCAATCGTAAAACGACATCAACTCCCGATTATACGGATCGGGCAGATTCAGATCTTCCGGCTTCACCGAAATCTCTTTCTCTTCGGGGTCGTCGCGCCGCCGGCACCGTAAAGTGCCTCCGAAACCGCCGTGGATTATATTGCCCAGCGCTCCCTGGATATGAACCCGGAACTCACCAATCGGTGAAGAGAGGCTGCTGTGCAACGCGCCCGTCGCTCCACTCTTGAAGGTTATGATCAGAAAAGACTGGTCTTCGTAATCGGTTTGTCCGTATAGGTTAGCCATTTTTGCATAAACGGTATCCGGTTGACCGAGCAGGAACCGTAGATAGTCCAACTCATGAGCGTTGATCTCCAGCAAAAGGCCGCCCGCCTCGGACCGCTTTGCCCGCCAGCCGCTACCAAATTGTGCCGCATACCCCGTCCGCGTCACCGAAACCGCTCTCGGCTCCCCGATCGCACCCTCTTCGATCAACTCATGTGACTTCCAAAAAAGGGGGAACAGCCGCAAAACCTGGCCGACGAACAGCTTCGATCCCGACTTTTCGCAGGCTGCTATCATTTCATCGCACTGAGTCACGCTGATGGCGAGCGGCTTCTCGCAATAGATATGTTTCCCAGTTGAAGCCGCAGCAAGCACGTTGCCATGATGAAATCCGGGTGGAGAGCCAATCAGTACCGCCTCTACACCGGAATGATTAACAAGCTCCTCTACTGTGCGCGATGGCTCTGCCGCAAATTCACCAGCCGCCGCACGGTTCGCTTCGTCGAGCGGATCATAGACCGCCACTACATTGGCGCGTTCCATCTTTACCGACCGCCGCACCAAATCGAGCACCATCTTCCCGCAACCGATTACGCCAATATTGACTTTTTCCAACCGATTTTCTCCTGGTATTTTCTGGAGATATTCAACATCCACCGGGCGGTTTCCTGCCGCGAAGTCAAACCGGTTGAATTTAGGCGGGATGAACCGCTGCAAATCTCTCCCGACAGATTTGCGAGGTATTTTCGCGAATGATGAGCTTGGTGGCGAAGACCTGATCCGGTGGTACGATCATTGCGCCGACGCCGATCGCCAGTCCCAGCTCAACCCACGGGGAAGGATCGGCTGGTAGCCACATCTCAACCGGCACCAGCATCCGCATCGCCTCCCTGACCAATGAGCTGACCTGATCGTATATGTCTTGCGGTAATTCCCGCGCCATCCTGATATCCACAATCACGCGATCCAACCCGACAATATCTTCTTCCTGCAACGGCTGCTGACCTGGCTTAACGATTCCGGCAATCAATAGATCGCCGAAATCGAGTTGTTCGTTCAGTAGGCGGTCCCGCTCCTCGGTTAAAACGGCTCGTAAAATGGCGGCGGCCAATGATCCGGGTGCAAAAGGGATGACGACCGTCAAATCACTGTAAACGGCACCGCGGAGCAGAGCGCTTGATGAGATGGCATCCCCATCCAAAATCACACAAACCGGTTTCCCGGCCGCCAGATCCGTGATTCGGCGGATTTCCTCGAATTGATCTTCCTCCGAGCGGCTTGATGTATCCGAGACAGGATCAACTTGTACCAGCACCGCATCCGCTCCACTGCTCACCACTTGACTGATCTCATCAGCATTGGAAGCGATGCTGTACACTCGCACTTGACGCCCGTCTTGTGTTTGAGCGGTTTGATGTTGATATTCCAAGTAAAGTCGCCTTCTCGGAGTGATTCTTTCCAGACGAGCTTGGTAGGTTGCCAGGGATGCTCCACTCGGATCCACCAACACCACACCCCGATCACCATCCACTAGAACCAGATCTCCATCTTTAATGGAGCTGCAGAATTCGTTAATGCCGGTTACGGTGGCGACCTTATATCCCCACCGTTTCGCTGGTTGCGAACAGATCAGCCCCACCACTTTGACGTTCTGAAACTGCTGCATCCACTCGGTAATGAACGCGTTTTCGGCTATCAAAACCACGTTCATCGGCTCCCCTGATAGTAGAGCATCGCCACCTCGATGCCACTGCCCGCCCTTCTCTAGCTTCTCGAAGAACACTGGTGAGAACAAAGGGATACCGTTTTCTACCCGAATAATGACCGCGCGTCCGAGTGCGACGCTTCCCCCACCGGGCTTACCAATAATGCGTAACATATAGAGTACTCCTGCTTGGCCGCCCCATTACCAGCCAAATTTTAATGAAAACTAAAAAAATAAATCAATGGGCTACTGAATGTGACCCACTCGTTATCATCTTTAAATACGTAGCTTAATGCCAGCTAATCACATCCGAATGGCAACGATTTAATTGAATTATGGGCATAATCGGTGTGAAACCGCTCAAAAACATGAAATGTGAAATGTCACAATGAGATGTAATCCGGTAATTCAACCGAATGAGACTTCTCTTTATAGATGGCATGAAATAGAAGGTGGAGGTTTCACCAACCCAAGGCCCAAGCAACGATGCGACCCGGTGAGTTGTTCAGGTAGAACTGGCATCATTCCCAATCAAAGAAACGACGGTTTGAAAGGGCTTAAAATGGAGATTGCGGACGCAAAGCGCTTCGTTGGTCAAATTTGTGAGATACATTGGCACGATCGTCTGGGATCTGAGCAGAGGAGGGTGGTCCAGATTGAAGACGTGGTTTTCATTCCGCTTTACGGGGGGTTCGTGGTCACGTTGGATGAAGATATCCGGGTTGATAAAATTCAGCGATTGGTTCCCGCTGCAGGATTGATGAGCGACGAACAACTGGGGATTGATTCGGCCGCTGCCTAAACGAAGTGAAGGCCAATCGAATAAGGTTCTCAACGAAATAGGTTAGGCTTGTATCACCAATTATAATATCAGCAGCCTAACCTATTGATTGGATATGCTCCTCATGCCCCCGATTTCAACTTGGAGGGTCTTATGTCTTCCAACCGCCTAACGATATTGATCGAAGAGCGGCGCCTCTCCAGCGCTTTCTCAACCTTCATCACGATAAGATCGTAAGTATCCACGCCCGGTATGTTTTTTTCGACGTAATCAAAGGCGCCCAACTGCATGGATTGAACCGCATTCGTCACATTCCCATAAGCGGTGAGCACAACCACCTCACAAAATATATCGTGTCCGATGGCAGCCTTCAGCACTCTTAAGCCGCTATCAGGCTCCTCCATAGACATATCGGTGATGACAACATCAAAGGCGGCCTCTTCACTCTCCAATAGCTTTACCGACGATTCGGCGCTGTCGGCAACTTCCACCGCGTAACCTTCCCGTATCAATCGCCGCTTAAGTGCAGTGCGCACCTCTAATTCATCGTCCACAATCAGTATTTTCGCCACCGCAGTTTGTACATCCCTTCACTGAGTTTATTTGTCGGTTCACGATCTGCCGTTCTTTATAGCCGAGCTTTCATTGCGCTGTGTCGGCAGGAAGATAGAAAACCAGGCGCCCTTTCCCGGTTCGCCGGATTCAATAATTATACCGTGATGGGCCTCCACAATGCCTTTGACGATTGATAATCCAAGTCCCATGCCCTTTACCCGCGAGCTGAAGAAGGGTTGAAAAATCCGCGACTTCGTATCGGGCGGAATGCCGGGTCCCTGGTCAATGAACTCAACCTGCACGTATTGCCGCGAGGGTGCCAGACGGTATCGGCTCTGCTCACTCTGATCGGTAAGCCGTGACCGTATCAATAGCTCACCCCCATGAGGCTGAAAACTGACCGAGTTTTCAATTAATTCCGAAAAAGCCCTTTTCAACCGCGTTTCATCGCACTTCACCACCGGTAGATCTTTCGCCAATTGCAATATCAGCTTTATTTCAGAGCGTTTTGGAAATGATTCGGCGATTACCTCCTGGATGATCTCATTGATGTCGGCATCCTGTAAAGTGACTTTGGTGGCCACCACAAAATCGCGGAACTCATGCAAAATCTCTTCCAATCGGGTGACGCCGTGCTCCATGCTCTCCAGCAAAGAGATCAGATCATCATGCTGCTCAGTCCAACTCGGCTGATTTAAGATATACCGAAGCTCATTGAGATCACCCTTTAGGGCGAAGGTTCGATTGCCGATCATGTGGGCCGATTTAGCCGATAGCTCTCCCCATGCCGCCATCCGCTCCGCTCGAAGCAGACGATGAAATCCGCGCACGTTCTCGACCGCCGCTCCCAGTTGGCTGGCAATGGTTGTCAGAACCCGCTCGTCCATCTCAGTGAAGTTGTTTTGGAACCAACTGGATTGAGTTCGGCGGCGCACCACCCGTATTACACCGACGACTTTATCACGGCTGATTATCGGCACGCAAAGTAACGCCCCCATCTCCTCACGCGGTATCTCAAGGTGCACTCCCCGCCAACGAGGATCGGAAGCCACGTCCAAGATTCTCACCGGTTCGCCGTGTTGTGCCACCCAACCGGTGATTCCCTGCCCGAGCTCATACGTTGCCTGTCCGATCGATTCTTTGAGCGGTCCCCGGGATGCTTGAAGCACGAGCAGGTCGGTCTGCTCATCCAGCAAGTAGACCGAGCAATCTTCGTAGCGGAGCACCTCCGCCGAGACATCCACCACCTTGCGAACCAGCGACTCCAGGTCTATAATGGAGGAGAGTTCATTGCCGATTTCGATCAAGGCTCTTTCGCGGGTGCGGAAATCGTTTACGATCAGAGCAAACGCGGCCACATCAGCCACCGACTCCAGCCGAACGATGTCACCGGCATCGAAAGCATCAGCTTCTGAGCTGTCTATGTTGATAACACCTCGCGTATTGCCTTCCGCCTCGATAACCGGCACCGCGATCTCGCTTTTTACGTCGGGGAAAAAGCTCAGAAAGTAGGGATCGTTTGAGGCATCACCCGTCATATAGGGCTTACCGCTCAGCGCCACATGTCCGGTAATGCCTCGGTTAGTCTCTTGAGCGAGATGGAGCCGCAACTTTTTTGTTCTTTCAGTCCAACCGCTGCCGGCGGTTGATTTAATCACCACCTCGCCCGTATCATAGTTCACAACCGCGAGGAATCCACGCTTTCCGGCAACCACCCTCAACGCTTCATCCATAATGGCTTGCAGGACTTCCTCGATCTCCGGATGAGTGATGGCAAGCCCAATTAACGATTGGAGTTGCGCCTGAAACGTGCAATCGTTGGGCTTTTGAGTTGTGCTCGTAAGAGCCATCGAATTTTCATCCCGGTTTGTTGTTTCTTGAATGCTCACTGCTACATCCTTACCCTATTTCATAAGATAGCGCATCGCTCCCTTTTGTTTCCATCGCCCGATCAATGAATTCCGGTTCGATTCATCAACCAGTCATTTGAACAGGATAAGTGCGCCGTTCCTCCAGCCCCATTACATCATTAACTAATGGTGAATGAGACGCCATAACATAATATCGTCCACCGCCACCGGAGCATTCCCGATCCACTGCACGCGGGTTTCGATCTGGCCGCCCGGATGGTTGGTGATCAATCCAAACCGCACGTATTTCCCTTCCGGCAACTGACTACTGTCAATGGTTCTGGATGCGGTAATCGGGATGCCGCCGCCGACGCAGGTGTCCAGTGTTACCACCGGTCCGCTTCCCGGACCAATGCGTTTCAAGCGATAAACGACCAGATAACGACCGGCCGGTAAGCCCGCATAGGGCCCATAGATGATGTACTCGTTTTGGGGACTCAGTGAGTGGGCATTTGAAGCATTTGCAACCCAAGCTTCCCCGCTGGCTGTATCGGCATCGGGGACCGCCTCTCCGATTCGATGAGCGAGATCCACCGCATTGTAAGCGGCTGCAAATTGCAGTAGGGTGTGAGGGGCTATCTTCTTGCTTAGACCAGCAAAATTGATGGTTGATACCGGAACGGTATAGCTTCTCCTCACCGAGGGGCCGGCCACTTCAATCTTCAGCGATCCATGCGATGGAACGCCGCCAAAAGTCATATTCACCGACTGGGATGGTCGCAGCGTGACGTGGCGCGGCGTGATATTCAATCCCTCAAGTGAACCAGACCCAGAAGCGGTAAAGGTCGCCGATTTCGACATCACGTTGATCAGCTTGCATTGAAATCGGATGGAGTGCCCTTGAACACCGACGACCCGCGGGGGTGCCTGAAAGATGAATCTTTGATGGGATAAATATTCACGGTACAGCGCGCCTAACTGGTCGGGACGCACCGCCACATAGCCCGGCCCCAGCTCTTTGAGAACCTGCTGGAAAACCGGTAAGCTGGCGCCCCAGTTCCAGATAAAAAGATGGAGGAAGGCCGGCCGTTGAGGCGGAGTAAAAGCCTTGATCTGCTGCACCAATGAGGCAACCTGTTGGGCCGGTGTCTGGTTTTCCTGCCAAGAGGTGACTGCGTGAAACACCGGGACGTTGCCGGCAGTCGGGTAGGTGGCGAGCTGATAATCGCTGACGTTGCGGCCGTAATCCGGAAAAATCGCTTCCAGGAACGGGATCCTCTCCGCATACTGCCGTATCAGGCTGTTATGAGTAATTCCCATAATCCAAATCGCTTTTTCCCCCAACTTCTGAAGGTAATAGCCGGTTTGATCCAAAAAGGTATCGAACACCTTTTCGCGATCACCCTTTTTATACCGCTCACCGAACCAGTCCGGATAGGTATACCCGATGCCGGACACCGCGCCGAGAATTTGGTCGTTGGGGGTGGCGGTGTGGAAATAATAGTCGGCAATGTCAGGAATCAGCATATATGCGGACGGTGACATCGTCCATCCGATCGGATAACTGCCACGAAGTGGATCTTTCCATAACTGAGGGAAGTTAAAGTCGGATAGCACCGGCAGGTTATCGCCATCCGACATAATCCAGGTCACATAGACTCTGTTTTTTAGGGGTGGAGGCGGCACCGTTCGCTGGTGAAATTGCGCGATCCGTATCCCGGAGTGGACACTGAGATTGCTGCAACTGGTTGAGCCAACCAGGTACTTGCCAAATTGTGCAAACAGGGTGACGCCGGGTCCCTCACCGATACCCACATTCGGGCCGGCATAGGGATAGCTCATCACCGGTATATCGGCCGGCATTTTGGCAAAAAGCTGGGTCATGAGATTGACTTCCGCCTGCGGGTTGGCATACGGAGCGGCTCCGTCAATCTGGCCTGAGAGCCAAAAGATAAAGACCCTGTTCTCAACCAGATAGTCCCTCAAGTAAAGCTGATTGGGGGCGGAGCAGGCGATGACGTGATGGGTCAAACGACTCCAAAGGTGGTCGAATGCCCAGCGATAGGCCTCCACATTGGTTTTCCATCGCCCCCTCAAATCGGCAATCACCGGCAGTTTCAATATCTTTTCCAGGCGCGGTGAGACGACCAGCGCATCATCCACCCCGGCCAGCATCGTCGCCACATTGGCGCTGGGCGGCATGGCCGGATCGGTAATGATGCCCCCCCGGTAATCGCTCCTGAACTCTCGTAAAAGCTGGTCCGGGCTGGCGGCCGGTTTGGAGCCGTGAATCCAGCCGTTTTTCTCCATCCACTGTAACCAGAATGGATCCATAGAATTGGTGAAATAGTAGATCCGCGGCTGCTTGCGATTCACCAATCCCTGCAGTGAAAGCAGGCAAAGCTGCCAATCGGGAGTCAGCTTGGTTAAATCGAAAGTAATGAGATGAGAGGCGGGTGGATTTGAGCGGGGGAAAATGTCCGATATCGGCCATGGATTGGGGTGATAGGTTAAGTGACTGGGTGTCGGCGTCAAGACCGGCTGCGGAGCGAGCGCTTGATTGGCTGATGTCAGGACGGCGCCGGTCAGTCGAAATAGGCTGATCCGATCTACGTTCAGCGTTACATAGCCGGTCCAATTGACGCGCAGCTCCAGCTTACCCCCATCGGAGTGAAAGGCGAGCGGAACCTCCACATAACGATCAACCGGCAGCTCTTTGTTGGTGAGCGATTTGGCGGTTAAGGTTTGCTGGGCGTAGTTTACGCTGGCATCCAGTCTGGCAACCGTTTCTCCGTAAGCATTTTGTAACGCCTTGAGCCGGTAAAATGCAACGTAGTCACCGCCCGGCAGCTCCACGTAGGGGCCATAGATGATCTCGGATCCGATCTGTGTTTTTCCGACCACCGCCGACCACGCGGTCCCACTTTCCGCTTGCGGATCCGATACCGCCTCCCCTGAGTCGTGATTTAGCGTGGATCCGGTTGCGCTCCAAACATGAACCAGTTTATAGCTCCCCGCTGGAAGCTTGCTCTGATTCTGCACTTCATCGAGAATGTTTTGTGGCAGCCCGTTTAACGCCGCAAATGCGGGTAACCCCAACACCAGCCCTATTAAAACGAAACGGAACCACCTCCAAAATTTGCCCATAGCCCTCATCCTTTTTTAATTTATTATTGCTTCAGCTTAAATAGTCGTTAAAAAATACGTTAATACCCATCAGATCGTCATTCCGGGGACGCAAAGCGGAACCCGGATTCCAGAAAATCAGCATCGGACTGGATTCCCGCCATCCACTCCACTGGAGTGGAGCCATGCGGGAATGACGACGTGTCCGCATCCGGCGACTTTTTCAACACCCCTTTAAAGCAGCTTATGAATGCGGTAATTGTTTCTTCCAGTATATAATAGTGTCGAGCTTAAATAGATGTCAAGTCACCGATGTCTGAATTAATACCTTACGACAGTTTATGCCTCCGAGCGGTTGTTTTGGAGTTGCAACCGCAACTGTGCGGTGGGATCGTCCGCGACGTTCGCCACCCCAACGACCTCGACCTCTACCTTCAAATTCACCATGCCGGCAATGAACGCTGGCTGTTGATATCGGTCGATCCCAGTCATCCGCGTCTTTACCTTGTCCATCAAAGGCCGCAAAACACGCCGTCACCGTCCGGTTTTTGCTCCCTGCTTCGCAAAGAGATGGAAGGTACTCGGCTGATCGGTTTAATCCAATCCGGCTTTGATCGGGCGCTGGCTCTGATATTTCGCCGGTCTGGCCAGCCATCCCGCCTATTACTTATTGAGTTGATGGGGCGCCATAGCAACATCATATTATTAAACGATCAGAACTTAATCCTCGATGCGATCAAGCATGTCCCAGCTCGCAAAAATTCCTTTCGAACGGTGCTGCCTCGCCATGCCTACATTCCGCCACCCCTTCCGGATCGCCCTGACCCAACCGAGCTTACTGGAATTGAAGAATTTTCGACCTTCCGCCAACCGGTTGAGAGTCTCGATCCACCGTCCCTTTCAAACGCATTTATCGGCATATCGCCGATCCTTTCACAAGAGATCGTCTATCGGGCGCGGATGAACGGTATCGAGGCGGCTTGGCGATCCATCTTCGGCGCGGTACAAGCCGGTGAGATGAATCCGGTCATTGTTTCTTCGGAAGGACGGATTCTCGGAGCGTACCCATTGCCGCTGCACTATTTAACTTCCAGCGAACAATCGCGCCGACCGAGTTTAAATCAGGCGCTGGAAGAGGCCTATGGCGCACGAATATCGGAAACAAATGCCATCGAGCGACGGCTGCAATTGAGGAAGATGCTGTCGAGGAGTATTGCGGAGCAGGAGAAAATTCTCAACGCAATTATGGTCTCAATCTCCGAATCGTCTCAGGCCGAGCGCTATCGCCGGATTGGGGAAATTCTTACCGTCAATGCTCACCAAATTCCGCGAGGATCCACTCGAGTGAAGCTGCCCGATTTCTACTCCCCAGATCAGGAACCGATCGAGATTGAACTGCGACCCGATTTGGGAGCTAGGAAAAACGCGGAAAACTATTTCCAACGATACCGAAAAGCACGGGATGGAGCCGAGTATCACGCTAGAAGGAGGCTCGAAATTGAGCGTAAGCTGGCATTATTGAAGGAGTTTCTTGCTGCACTGGATGCCGACCTTACTGATGGGGAATTAGAGGAGCTGGAGCGAAAGTGCTTTGAACCGCTACATCCGGCGACCGGTAGGGCATTGCCCGTGGCGGGAAAAGGGAAATCACCTTTCGAGGGGCATAAAATTGGGCGGACACTCATTCAAGACAAATGGGAAGTGCTCTACGGTTTGAACGCGGAGTCAAACGATTATCTCACCACCCGACTGGCCGCTCCCAACGACCTATGGCTCCATGTGAGGGCGGCTTCAAGCGCTCATGTCATCATCCGCTCTTTCAACCGGCCGGAAAGCGTGCCCATTGAAGTGATCAAACTGGCGGCTGATATTGCAGCCAAGCACAGTTCAACCAAGCACAGCCATACCGTGCCCGTGGATTATACGCTGAAGAAATATGTTCGCAAGCCAAGGGGAGCAGCACCGGGCGCCGTAACCTACCAGCGGGAAAAAACACTGATGACCTCACCCGCCGGAGGTGAATAATAGACCCGCCCGTCACGGCAGGAGGTCGTCATTCAGCTAATGCTTTAAATTGACCTCCCAAATCAGCTCCCGGATGCCTGGCTTTTGCCGGACAATTTTTCGAATGATTTCCGCCTCGTGCTCCAGGTCCACATCGGGGTAGAGGTGAAGTTTTCTTAAATTACCCCTCATATAACAAACCCCGTGAAATATGCGGACATCAATATCGGTCGTATCCACATACCGCCGAAATAGCTCGTGGCGAATCTGTCGTGCCGTGCTGGAATCCTCAACCGGCATAATGACACCGCTCCCTTCTTGATTGGCTGCTACCCTTCCCTCGCAGATCCAATCAGGACCGAAAATCATTGAACTGCAAAATTAGAGGATGGTTTTGTTACGATTATTAGACGATTTTCGGCAAATTTTAGTTCTCTCTGTCGGAATTGTTTCAAAAGCCTCACCGGTACCGAAATGAACCGCTGGGGCTTATCGTTCGTCCAACATCGCGATCGAGCAGGAATTTACCGGATAAGTTCAGTTTTATGGGAATAAATAATTTTTACGTTGCCCACCTCACCCCCCTTCCCCCTCTCCGAAACGGAGAGGGGGAGCGCCTACTGCACCGATTTACGCGTCGGTTCCCCCTTCCCACCTCGGGAAGGGGGACAGGGGGTTAGGTGTTAAAACACTGAGAGTATTTATACATTCAACTCCTCACCCCAAAATCGCCCAGAGAACTGAACTCATCCTTCAGTTTTGCGGGTAATTTAGGTAGCAGGCTCTTACCCCTATAGCAATAATCAACTCCCTCCCCGCTTGCGGGGAGGGCCGGGGTGGGGGGGGCCGAAAATCATTCCCGTAGAACTGAACTCTTTCATTTACCGAACAATAGGAGGAAATTAATTGATATGTGTCATAATAGTGTCTGGTTGGTAGATTAGCTCCAATCTTTCAACCAATCGCTGCTTTCCAGCGGGCGATACCTGCCCCTGTTCAGGTGGAGAGCACTGGGGAGTTCGATCTTTTGTCGTCAGGTGCGCGAGTAAGACTAAGTCCACTCGTTAAATCTGAAACGAAAACGAAAGGAGCTTGTAACAATGAGCGCAATTCGAAGTCGCTCCTGGCGTTGGGTGGCAATCTGCGCAATCGCGGGAATCGCACTGAGCGCATCTCTGAGCGCCCGTGCCCAAGACGAGATCAGTCGCCAGCAACCGCTGAGCCTGCGTCTTGGCATAATCGTGCCTTCCCAGGCACCGTTTCGCTCGTTCAGTCCGCTCTATAGCGGTGGGATCGAGTATCGGTTACCGATCCCTGAAGGTCCGAAGTGGTATACATCCATCTCGGTTGACTTTGGTTATTCCGGGCGGGTGAATGGCGTGGCCGTTAGCATCCCGGCCGCAATCAACCAAATCTACACCTTCAGCGAGCACAACGGAGTACAACCCTACGCGGGAATCGCATTCGTAGCTGACACATTCCGGAACGACGGCGCCAGCCTCTCTTATCGGCAGCCGATGGTTACCCGGTTTGGTCCTGGGCTAATTCTCGGAATCAACTTTAAGCGCAATCTCTTTTGGGAAGCGCGCTACGAGTGGCCCAGCAAAAGATTCGACGATGTAGGCTCAATGGAAGGTCTTCGGACCTATATCGGCTACCGATTCTAGTAGGGATTTGCTGAAGAGGGCGCCCGTAACATGGAAAGGACGCTTTCTCGCAACCCCAAATGATGAAGAACCCGATTCATTTCGGATAACTTGACATTGAACCGAAAATCAATCAGCCTCATGGCATCATTTGCCATGAGGCTCTTTTTCTGTTATCATCTTCTCATCCGATATCCACCGGTGGAAACTGCAGCCTGCTGGCAATTGTATTGAGCCACCCTCCCAAAACTTACGAAATGGCTGCTCCGCCATGGGTGCCTGCACAATTCTGAATACTTCAGCCGTATGAAAGGTGTATTGGATCCGAGTGCTACACGGTAAAACAATGGACGTCCGGCTTCGAAAAAATTTTGACTGGCCCCTCTTGATGGTTACTTTCGTGACGGCTGTCTTCGGATTAGTCACACTCTACAGCGCTACTCATGACCGCAGCCCGATATTTCTGCACCTCCAAATATTTTGGCTGATCGTCGGCATCTTCCTACTGGTCGTTTCCACCATGGTTGACCCACAAAGAATCGCGAAGTTTGCCGGTCATATCTACATCGCAATTCTGGTGGCGCTCGTCGTGGTTGTCATAGTGGGGCACACCTCTCACGGCGCCCAAAGATGGATCAGTCTGGGACCGCTTCGCTTTCAGCCTTCCGAATTCGCTAAGCTGGCAATAATCCTCACGCTCGCCGCTTTTTTCACTAAAAAACACGAGAAGATTCGAGAATTTTCGACGTTGTTCCTTTCACTGTGTTACGCCGGTCTGCCCATCGCATTAATCTTAAAACAGCCCGATTTGGCAACCGCTGTCGTCACCATCATCATCTGGTACGGAATGGCCTTTATGGCTGGCGCAAGGGGGCGTCATTTGCTGTTTATTTTCCTCGCCTCCATCGCAATTTTCGCCTTAATGTGGCATGTCGGGCTGGTTAAAAATTATCAAAAACAGCGCCTATTGGCTTTCATCAATCCCAACCTCGACCCTCAAGAGTCAGGATATCACATCATTCAATCTAGAATCGCGATTGGATCCGGTGAGGTGACCGGACAGGGATTCCTTAAAGGGACGCAGGTACAGGGGCATTTCATCCCGGAAGAGCACACCGATTTCATCTTCACGGTGGTCGCTGAGGAGGAGGGCTTCGTCGGTGCAATCGGTCTTATCGCTCTCTATGCCATTTTATTGTGGAGAAGCTTTCTTATCCTGGCCGGCACAGAAGACCTCTTAGGGCGACTGCTTGCCAGCGGCATCATCACCATGCTGGCGGTTCATATTGTCATAAATATCGGTATGACCCTCGGCATCATGCCGGTCGCGGGAGTCCCATTACCGCTCTTCAGTTATGGCGGCAGCAACTTGATCGTGACGCTCATCTCCATCGGCTTGTTGCTGGGCATTGCAAAGCGCCGCCACCGCCTCGTGTTTTAAGCATAACCATCTATAAGATTTCAGCATCTTTCACCAACGAGGGAGAGGTTATCGGCGGAACTGATGTTCATCTACCTTATGCAAACCGTCTCGGTCGGTATCTCCGGCATTGGGATGATGCAATTTCTCAATACGATGCTCGGCGACGTAAGAGTTCAGTTCTGTGGGAATCATTTACGACCATATTGGATGCACCCCCACCCTAACCCTCCCCCGAATGGGGAGGGAGTTGATTATTGCTATAGGGGGTAAAGCCTGCTGCCTAAATTACCCAGAGAACTGAACTGTTACTCGGCAACCTCTTTTACTACTCCACCACCGAGAACCAGTGGAAGCAAAAGTTTCTCCCCTACATCCGCCCCTGGCTGATGCCAAATCCAAAGGTTTTGCATGATTACTACTATGGCCAAAGCCGATTTCTGACTGCCTCTCACCTGATGGGCTGGGCATTACCCATCGTTGTCTGGACCGCTTTCATCCTGGTGCTGTTGGGAGTGATGCTCTGCATCAACGTGATCGTTCGCCGCCAGTGGATGGATCACGAACGCCTGACTTTTCCCATCACAATTCTGCCGTTGGAGCTGACGCGGAACACATTACGAGGCGGATACACACTTCCGAACCGCCGAAACGATGTGATCGGCATCAATCCCCGCTTGTTCCAACAGCTCGGCCGGCTTCCCGCTGCCCGGCATAATTCTAACCGCCAGCCTCGTGATGTGGGGATGGACGCCATCGGCACCGTCAAACACCTCCGATACCGCGTCGCCGATCCCGCCCTCCGGCCAGTGATCCTCCACCACAATCAGTTGCTGGCGGCACTCGCGGGCCGCCTTGTGTAAAGTGTCGGCATCAATTGGTTTCACCGAGTAGGCATCAATGACCCGGATCGCAACTCCCTCCGCCTTCAATATTTCATAGGCCTTCAGCGCTTCTTGGAGGGTTATTCCGGCCGCGATAACGGCCGCTGCATCGTGATCGCTTTGGTGGACAACTTTGCTCCCGCCGATATGAAACGCTTCATTAGCTGAATAGATGACCGGCGTTTTCTCCCGGGTTGTACGCATATAGAGGATGCCTTGCCGGTCCGCCATCTGCTCAACCAGGTGCGCCGTCGCATTGGCGCAAGACGGGTAGAGAACCGTGCTGCCGTACACCGATCGAAACATCGCCAGGTCTTCCAACCCCATCTGGGACGGGCCATCCTCCCCGATGGAAACGCCGGCGTGCGAGCCAACCAAACGGATATTCGCACGCGAAACGGCCGCCATTCTAATTTGATCGTAAGCTCGGGTCAAAAAAGCGGCAAAGGTGGAGCCAAACACGGTCTTCTTCTCAACCGATAGACCCACCGCGGCGCTAACCATGTGCTGCTCCGAAATGTAAATCTCGAAATAACGATCCGGAAAGGCCTTGGCAAAACGATCGGCGTAGGTGGAGTTGCTGACCTCCCCATCCACCGCCACCACATCATTTCGGGCCACACCTAAGGCTTTGAGGGCATCTCCGTAAGCTTCACGCGTCGCGACCTTCGCTCCGATTTCATATCGAGGCAGCTCCGCTTTGCCCTTTTGGGATCGGATCGCATTGGCTTTAGCCAGCGTATCGGGAGTCGGCTTTGCCACCGGCACCGTCAACTCACATCGCGGATTGCCCAACTCTGTTAATGCCGCCTCAGCCTGATCGGATGAAAGCGCTTTGCCGTGCCAGTTCTCTTGATTGGCCAGGAACGACACGCCCGACCCCTTTTCAGTTTTAATTACGATTAATGTGGGCCGGCTGCCACTGCTGGATCGAGATTCTCGTAAGGCCGAATCCATTGCTACCAGGTCGCCGCCGTTCAATGAAATCGTTTGCCAACCAAACGCTTTCGCACGCTCACAGTACGCTTCGGCGTTCCAGCCGAGCATCGTCTGCCCGCGCTGCCCCAACCGGTTCATATCCAGTATGGCGGTAATGTTGGAAAGTTGATAGTGGCCGGCCAGCCCAAACGCCTCCCAAACGGCCCCCTCAGCCATTTCACTGTCTCCCAAAAGAACCCAAACGTGAAATGGAACCTTATCCAGATATTTACCGCTGAGCGCCATTCCCACTCCGGTCGGAAGTCCTTGACCCAACGAGCCGGTTGCCACATCCACCCAGGGAAGTTCCGGGGTGGGATGCCCCTCGAGTCGGCTGCCGAACTTGCGCAGGGTCAACAACTCTTCATCGTTGATCACGCCGGCCGCTTTATACATCGAGTAGAGCAGCGGCGAAGCATGCCCCTTTGAGAAAATCAAGCGGTCATTTGCAACATTATGAGGGTCATTAAAATCGTAATGCAGGTGATCGGCCAACAGCACCGCCATCACATCGGCGGCCGACATGCTGGAGGTTGGGTGGCCGGAACCAGCCGCCGTAGTGCAGCGAATGCTATCGGCCCGCAGTTGTGTTGTAAGTTCACTCCAAAGCTTATGGTCTCCCATTGTCTCTCCTTATCTTAAAAAATTGCATCGAGCAGCCATTCCCGTAATTGATATTGAACAAGATCCTCCATGCTCAAGGGGGTTTCGGTTAGTGCAAATCATATAAGCTGCAACATTTGGTTTCATCCAGCCGAGCTAACGCTGATGGATGATCAAATCCCTGTTGACTGAAGGATTAGGGTGTCTTCGTGACCGGTATGAATCCCCTGATATCGTTATAGGTGACCAGCACGAAGATGATCGCTAAAATGGTTAAGCCCACCATCTGTGCGATATAGACCTCCTTGACCGACAACTTTCGGCGCCGAACGCATTCAACCGTCAGCAAGAGGAGATGGCCGCCGTCAAGGATTGGAATCGGAAAAAGGTTGATGACGCCTAAACTGATGCTGAGCTCGGCGGTCAGTAATAGCACGACTGAAAAGCCCCGATTGGCCGCTTGATAGGTGATTTGTGCGATCTTTATTGGCCCGCCCACATTTTCGCGGATTTTTTTGGTGAATAAGCTCACGATGATCCCGCGAAGATCCTGCAACGTGATCCGGGTGCCCTGCACAACCGACTGAACTAACGCGTAACGCTGCATTTCAATCTGGGGTAAAAAGCCCAGCCTGCCCTGTAACACTTTCCGGGTTTTGTTGTTTTTTAACCGCTCAACCACTTGAACCCCGATCGTGTGAGACCGTATTGGAATATACCGCCCCTTGCGATCCACCAAGATACTCATCGGTTGATTCGGTCGAGCGTGGATGAGCTTCACCAGCTCGTTACCGGTATGAACCGGTATCCCATCCACCGCAACGATTCGATCCCCCGCCCTCAGACCGGCCTTCTGGGCCGGCATTCCCGTGATGACCGCTGAAACCTGATTGGTAAGCTGGTCGGCATTGGGTAGTCCGACGGTGAACCCAAGCGCGCAGAAGATAAAATATCCCAACACGATGCTCATTATCGGGCCGGCCATGATCGTGAGCGCTCTCTGGTAAATCGGTTTTGACGAGTAACTGGCCGGATCTATTTCGGCTGATTTAGGCGCTTCATTCTCAGCAGCCGCTCGACCGGTTTCGTCAGGCATCCCCTGCCCCACCACTTCAAGAATCGGTCGTCCGCCCGAAATGTCGTCCGGCTCCATCCCGGCGATCCGCACAAACCCACCCAGTGGTACAGCGCGGATGTTGTATTCGGTATTTCCCCTTCGTCCCAGTCGGACGAGAATTTTGCCGAAAAATAGTGAAAACTCTTCCACCCGCATTCGAAACAATCGGGCGACCACGAAATGACCCCACTCGTGCACCATGACCAGCACGCTCAGCATGATGATGAGGTAGAAGGCGGTTAGAACGACGTTATGAAAGAGTGTAACGAAATGCTGCATTATTCGGTTCCTCGATTGCCTGGCGGTCACGAGCCACCAGCTTTATGACTTGATCACGAGCCCAGGCATCCGCTTTCATGATATTTTCAAAGGTTGGCGTTACTGGCTCATGTCTCTCCATTGTGTGATAAACGAGTTTCATAATGGCGCCGAGCGGTATCTTTTCGCTTAGAAAAATATCAACCGCCTGCTCATTGGCCGCGTTCATAACGGCCGGTGCGGTGCCGCCGATTTTCACTGCTTTTCGCGCCAAATTAACGGCCGGAAATCGTTCCAGATCGGGCGGCTCAAAGGTTAAAGAGATCATCTTGGCGGCATCCAGGCGGGGCAGATCGCTGTCAACCCGGTCCGGATACAGCAACGCATACTGGATCGGTAAGCGCATATCCGGCAATCCAAGCTGAGCCAGCACCGAGCCATCCGCAAACCGAATCATTGAGTGAATGATGCTTTGGGGGTGAATGACAACCTCCACGCAATCACTATCAACCCCAAAGAGCCATGAAGCCTCAATAATCTCCAGCCCCTTATTCATCAAGGTCGCCGAATTTATGGTTACCAATCCACCCATGTTCCAGGTGGGATGCTTTAAAGCTTCTGCCGGTCCTGCCTTTTCCATCTCCGCCAGTGGTGTTTGCCGGAATGGCCCCCCCGATGCGGTCAGATAGATGCGCTCGATCGCGTTGTGATGGGCAGCCTGCAAGCACTGAAAGATGGCTGAATGTTCACTATCAATCGGAAAGATCGGGACATTTTTCTGCAGGGCCAGCTTCATCGTTGGTTCACCGGCCGCAACCAGCACCTCCTTGCTGGCCAATGCGATTGGCTTACCGGCCCTGATCGCAGCGTGCGTCGGTGCAATGCCGATCGCCCCGGCCACCGCAACCACCACCATGTCCACTTCGGGCAAGGTGGCCAGCTCGCATATCCCATCCAATCCATGGTGGACAACCGCTTGCCGGCCGACTCGCTCTTGGAGTGCGGTGAACGCCTCCCGATCTCCGCCAATGCAAACGTGCTGGACTCCAAATTCGATGGACTGTTGAGTCAGTCGTTCGACATTATGATTGGCAGCCAGCGCGACAACCTGCAGGCGATCCGGTAATCGCCGGACTATATCGAGCGTCTGGCATCCGATCGAGCCGGTTGAGCCGAGTATCGCCAACCGTTTCATCAAATAGCCTTTCTCAACGGCTTGTCGTCACTCGCTGGGGCCATCCACTTCCACCACCCGCCCAAAACGCCGGGTACGGCGCTGGTAGTCTGCGATAGCCGCTTCGAGTTCGGCGCGGCTGAAATCGGGCCATGCGGTTGGAGTCACCCAAATTTCGGAATAGGCGGTTTCCCATAACAAAAAATTGGAGAGTCGCATCTCTCCAGCCGTCCGAATCAGCAGGTCGGGGTCCGGGATGCCCGGTTCATAGAGGCAGGCGGACACATCCGCTTCGCTGAGATTCTCCGGGTCTAGGTCGCCGTCCCGGACTTTCTTCATTAAAAGCTTCACCGCATCCAAAATCTCCGCCCGACCGCCGTAGTTGATCGCTAAGATAAAGTTGAGACCGGAATTTTTACCGGTGCGCTCCATGGCGCTGGTAAACTCTCGCTGCAAACTCTTGGGAAGATCGGAAATGCGCCCTGAAATTCGGACCCGCACATTCTCCTTCATTAAAAAATCGATCTCGGCCCGCATAGCGCGTTCCATGATCAGCATCAGGCCGTCACGCTCTTCTTTGGGCCGGCGCCAGTTTTCAGAGGAGAAGCCATAAACCGTTAAGTACTTGATCCCCAACTGCTGGGCATCCTGAACCACTCGGCGCAGCGTCGCATATCCCACCGTGTGCCCTTCTAATCGGCTCATATTGTGCCGACGCGCCCAACGCCCATTCCCATCCATAATGATCGCCACATGGGTTGGGACGCGGTCAGTATCCAATATGGTCGTTGCGGCACTTCTTTTCGTTTCTTCAATGAGAGAACTCAAAGGATTCTCCTGAACGGTTTGCTCGTTAGACCTCGAGCAATTCCGCTTCTTTTATTTTGACCGCCTTATCCACCTCAACGATGTACTTGTCGGTCAGCTTTTGAAGTTTATCCTGTGCCCGCTTCTCATCGTCTTCCGAAATATCACCCTTTTTAGTGGCAGTTTTTAGATGATTAATGGTTTCATGGCGCACGTTGCGGATTGCAACGTGCCCCTCTTCCGCTTTCTTGTGAAGCTGTTTTATCAGATCACGGCGGCGCTCTTCGGTAAGAGGCGGGATACTGAGTCGAATCGAATTACCGTCGTTGTTGGGCGTTAAATTGAGGTCTGATTTTAAGATCGCCTTCTCGATTGCCGTCAGCGCCCCTTTATCCCAGGGAGCGATCATCAGCGTGCGCGGCTCGGGTACCGTGACGGTCGCAACCTGCTGAATAGGGAGCTCCTGGCCGTAGTAGTTGACCTGAACGTGTTCAAGGATAGCGGGACTAGCCCTGCCTGTACGGATCAGCGTAAATTCGTGACGGGTCACTTCCAAGCTTTTCTGCATTTTTGCTTCCGCATCCTGAAGCAATTCTGTTACCATCAGCCATCCCTCCCCACTGTTGTGCCAATGTTCTCCCCCATCGCCGCTAACTTCATATTCCCTTTCGCTCCAATATTAAATACGACGATCGGCAATTCGTTTTCCATGCATAGGGTAAACGCGGTTAAATCCATAATGCCAAGCTTGTGCTCAATCGCATATTCATAGGTCAAAGAGGCGAATTTCTTGGCATCGTGATTGAGCTTCGGATCTTTATCGTAGACCCCATCCACATTGGTTGCTTTCAGCACCGCTTCCGCTTTCAGCTCCAGCGCGCGGAGGGCGGCGGCTGTATCGGTCGAAAAGTAGGGGTTGCCGGTGCCGGCGGCCAGAATGACCACGCGCCCCTTTTCAAGATGGCGAATCGCCCGCCGGCGGATGAACGGTTCGGCCACCGCGGTTGCCACAATCGCGGATTGTACCCGTGTCATCACGCCGATTTTCTCTAAGGCGTCCTGCAAGGCCAGCGCGTTTTGGATAGTGGCCAACATCCCCATATGATCGGCGGTTGAGCGCTCCATCCCGCTGGCAGCCGCCTCTTCGCCGCGGATGATGTTACCACCGCCCACAACCACCGCCGTCTCAACGCGCATTGCGTGGATGGAGGCGATTTCATGCGCGATACCGACCACCGTAGCCGCATCAATGCCGTATCGCCGTTCACCCGCAAACGCCTCCCCCGATACTTTCAACAGCACCCGGCGCCAGCGCGATCGTTGGGTCGCCTCCGATAATACCGTCTGCGTCACCGAACCGGTTACCCTTCCAGCGCCTCGCCGACCATATAGCGCAGAAATCGCCGCACCTCAATTCCGGAGCCGGCGGCTGCAAGCACCTTTTGAACGGCTTGAGCCGGATCGCGCACGAATGGCTGATCGAGCAGGCAGGTCTCCTCGTAATATTTGGAAATCCTTCCTTTAGCGATGTTCTCCAAAACCGCATCCGGTTTATTGGCATTTTTCGGGTCTTGGGCGGCTCGTTGACGCTGAATCTCAAACTCCTCTCGAATGATCGCTTCCGGCACCTCTTCTCGCGATAAAAACTGGGGCCGTGATGCGGCAATATGCATCGAGATGTCTTTGGCGAGCCGCCGTATCTCCTCGGTATCGCCGTTCGGCGCCGAAAGCTCCACCATAACACCGATTTTATCATTGAGATGGATATAGGTTTCGATGACGCCCTTAGAATCAGCATGCCAGCGCGCAAAGCGCCGCAGCTCAATCTTCTCTTTCAAGCGGGCGACCAACTCATCGTACTGAGGCCGGATCGGCTGGCCGCCATCGGGCGGCGAAGCGTCCAGCAAGGCATCCACCGTTTCGGCGGTGGTGCTTAGGATGCGCGCGGCCAGTTCGCGGGCAAGGTTTTTAAACTCGTTGTTTCGCGCTACGAAATCGGTTTCCGAGTTCAGCTCCACCATCGCGGCCGACTTCCCATTGGGCGACTTCAGTGCGGCCACCACTCCTTCGCTTGCCGTGCGTCCTTCTCGTTTTGCGGCGCTGGCGGCGCCCTTCTCGCGCAGGAGAAGGCGAGCTTTCTCCATGTCGCCGGCTGCCTCCGTCAACGCCTTTTTGCACTCCATCATTCCGGCGCCGGTCTGTTCTCTCAAATTTTTCACCATCTCAGCGGTGATTTGCATATACTCTATCTCCTCATCAACAAATGCATATTGGTTAATCGGTTGTTCCGTTCGCTCACATACGTTGGTGCTGATATTGGGCCGACAGATAAGCCGTTACAATTCCTTGGCCATGTGAGCGTATTCGTCCTCCTCACCCAGATAGAGCGAGTCCTCCGCGTTGATGAAGATCGCTTCCTGATCCACATCCGGCTTTTCCGGTTCCTCCGCTACCGGCTCTTCCTCAGTAGCGACGGGCACTTCACGATCCCACTCTTCCTGCTTCACCTCGATTACCGCGTCGGCAATCCGATTTGAGATCAACTTGATGGCTCTGATCGCATCGTCATTGCCCGGGATCACATAGTCCACCTCATCCGGGTCGCAGTTGGTATCCACAATGGCTACCACCGGTATCTCGAGCTTACGGGCTTCCATCAATGCGATGCGTTCTTTCTTTAAGTCAATGATGAAAATTGCATCCGGTAGTTTGGGCATATTCTTAATTCCACCCAAGTACCGCTCCAGCTTATCCCGTTCCTCAACCAGATGGGTTGCTTCCTTTTTGGGAAGCCGCTCGATCGTGCCATCCTCGATCTGCTTGTTTAAACTTTCGAGGTAAGCGATCCGATTTTTGATGGTCCGGTAGTTGGTCAGCATCCCCCCAAGCCACCGCTGGTTCACAAAGTACTGTCTGCACCGTACCGCCGCTTCTTGAACCGCATCCTGAGCCTGCTTTTTCGTGCCGACGAACAGAATGACCCCATTCCGCGTCACAACTTCTTGAATGAAGCTCTGTACTCCGTCAAACAGCTTCAGCGTTTGATGGAGGTCAATGATGTAGATACCATTGCGCGCCCCGTAAATATACCGTTTCATCTTGGGGTTCCAACGGCGTGTCTGGTGGCCGAAATGAACTCCTGCTTCCAGGAGCTCTTTCATCGTAAGCGTGGACAAATTAGGTCCTCCTCGGGTTATTTGGCCCAACCGGGCCATCGCAGCCGATCGCCTTAACTCGATCGCCACCCAACACATGGGACCCAGCGACCAACCAGCATCGGCGGTGTTATCCTGCAGCCGGTCATTTATGCAAAGACGGTGTAATTATAGCACACCATTTACTCTATATTGGGTATCGAGTCCGGCAAGTAACAGTTCAGTTCTGTGGGAATCATTTACGACCATATTGGATGCACCCTCACCCTACCCCTACCCCGTAAACGGGGGAGGGGATTGAGAGGGACTGGGGGGGCAAGATAAAAGCATCGCCGCTAAACTCCCTCTCCCTCCCCGCTTGCGGGGAGGGCAGGGGTGGGGGCGAACGAAAACCATTCCCGCAAACCTGAACGGTTACGGCGGCGACACACTGAACCGTATCGTTGGGTATTATTATCACCGTTA
>JAKBZR010000131.1 GCA_021842405.1 bacterium | reverse complement strand
GCGAGGCCGAGCGACAATTCGCCGGGATAATGGGTCAAATGGTCGGCAAGGCCGAGGTCGGTCGCGATTTTGACGATTTCGGGCTGATCCGCCCGGGGCGCGGCGAGGCGGAGATTGTCGAGGACGTTCCGCCACGGCAGCAGCCGGGGTTCCTGGAATACCATGCCGATGCGGGCCTGCGGCGGCAGCACGATGGTGCCGCGAAATTCGCGGTCGAGCCCGGCGATAAAAAGGGGCGAGGGGCCGACAAGTCATAGGAGGTCGGTCTATGACGCTCTCGTAGACTCGCCCTGGCTTAAATGGTGCAACCTGGTTATGTGATTGCGATCGGCTGATTTAGCCAGAAAGGAATTGGGCAGCGCAATGCGGTGTTCCAGTTGCGGTTATTTCAATCCTCCAAACGTCGCGCGGTGCACACGCTGCAACCACCAATTTGCGGTAACTGGTGAAAAATCGGACACTCCGGGCACTCCGCCGTCTCCGCAGCCCAGCGCCGATCAGCCGGCCGACCTATCCGATCTCGCGCAGCAAGTCTCCGAGTTAAACACTTCATTGGAGCGCACCAAGGCGGATATGGAGCTGCAGATCAGCCGTGTTATCGGCCGCCTTGACCGGATTGAGCGGACGCTGAATTGGCCTACAAGACGAAGCGCCGAGATGCCTCCCAGCCCGGTCGAAAGCGCGAAACCGGCAGTTACTGCCCCGCCCGTCTCTCAAGTGAGTTCCACGTTATTGACAAAGCCGCCGATCGTTCAGCCGACGGCTGAAAAAGCGGCTTCCCCGGCATCTGAAGAGCCGACCTCGCTGGAGCGCACCATCGGCGGAAAATGGTCGCTCTGGGTTGGTTCACTGACCGTATTTTTGGCGATCGCCTTTTTCCTCGCCTATGTATGGCGATATTTGAGCGAAGCGGATCGGTTTGGTTTGAGCGTTGCAATCGGTCTCGTGTTTTTAGGGGCTGGCATCTTTTTCAAAAAGCGGGTTGATAAATGGTTTGGCGAGGGACTGTTGGGCGCCGGTCTGGCGATTCTCTACCTATCGTTCTGGGTTGGTTTCGCCCAATTTCACTTGCTCTCATTTCTATTGGGATTTAGTTTACTCGTGGTCATTTGCGTGGCCGGCATCATGTTCTCCATTATCTATGATGCGCAGAGCCTCAGCGTGTTGGCGATGATCGGCGGATTCCTGGCGCCCGCAATTATGGAGCAAAAGGGAGCCGGCCCTTCAACCGCGAATCAATTTCTCGCCTATATCGCGCTGCTCAATGCGGGTCTATTGGCAGTAAGCCGGTTCAAGCGCTGGCGTGGCTTAACCTGGCTTTGCTTTATCGCCACGATTATGGTTCTGGGGGGTTGGTGGGTAAACAGCTATCAGCCGAGCGAGCACTGGCTGCTCTTCGGTTATCTCAGCGTCTACTTTTTCCTCTTTATGGGCGCCGCCTGTTTTTACAGCATTTTCCATCGGGAGCAGATGGACGCTGAAAATATCTTGCTGCTGATGGTGGATGCTTTTGTATATTCTATCGTCGCCGAAATATTGATTCATCGTGAGCTGGTTCATTTCCCGGCTGCGTTTATATTAGGACTGGCGCTCTTTTTCGCCTTCGCAATGGCGCTGACCCATCGTTATTTAAATGAAAATAAAACGTTGGCGTATTCGTTCGGCGCACTCTCCATACTATATCTCACCATCGCAATTCCCATACAGCTTAAGCAGCAGGCGATCGGTATCGGCTGGACGGTAGAAGCCGCCGCATTAATCACCGCAGCGCTGCTATTTAATAATCGCCGCTTACTTTGGTCCGGTGAAATTGTATGGGTTGCCGCTTTGTTGGATATAGTTTATATTGAGATGATCCATTTTCAGGTAACGCACATATTAATATTAAACGAAAAAGCTTTACCAATACTCTTATTTATGGCCGCCAATGCATGGCTGGGCTACTATAGTCGGCGGGATCATATTAATTCAGCGGAGAATTGGTGTGAGTTGTTTCCGATTGTTGCTACCGTTGCTGGCGGTATTGTTATTGTACAAGCCATATACCAGACCTATAATTGGCATTTGGTCACCGCCAGCTTGCCTCGGCAATCGCTGGCGGCCTACCTGAGCATCGTGCTGCTGGCGATCTACTGCGCCGGCGTTTGGGCGGTCGGCATTCGTTCAAAGATCACCGAGATGAGATACACCGCCTTCGTTATATTGTGGGTGGCAATGGCCTGGGCGATATTTCAAGGTCGCGCAGAGACCCCGATGCATGCCTGGCCGTTCCTTAACGTAAGGTGGCTTGCATTTCTGGTCGGCGCCGGGTTGTTTGGAGTGTTACCGCGATTTTACCGAGCGGAAATAGTGGGTGTTAGTGAGAATGAGCGGCATCAGGTTCAGACGATGGGCTTGGTGTCGTTATTTATACTGCTTTGGGGCACTACGCAAGAGACCTTTGAGGCATTTCGATACGCGGCCGGAACATTCGGTACGAGCTGGTATCGCGCCGCGCAGATGGGCATATCGCTGGTTTGGACCGTTTTTGGGGTGACGATGCTTACCGGCGGTGTATTAAAGCGCTACCGCCCGATTCGATTGGCTGGTCTGGCACTTTTAGGCTTAACGATATTGAAGGCGTTTCTGTATGACCTGAGCTTTGTGAATACCCCTTACCGGATATTAACCTTTGCCGGCTTGGGAATCAGCTTGATTGGTATATCATGGCTTTACAGTCGTTACGGCGTAGGTGTTGAAACCGGAAAAGAGCAAACGAGTAAATAAGCTCGCCCCATCATACCACGATGAGCGCCGAATCATTTGAGCGGATGTAGCGGGCGATGCTTGATAAAGAATAGGAGATTTGAAAATTGAAAGAGATAGCCGAGATCGCGCTGGATCAGGCTGTGGCGAAGGGCGCCGAATATGCCGATGTGCGGGTGGCCCGCTATCGGCGCCAAAACATTTCAGTGGAGGATCAGAGGGTGAGCGGCCTCTCCGACACCGAAGATATCGGATTTGGTGTTCGAGCCCTCTACCGCGGCGCCTGGGGATTTGCCGGCAGCTCCAAAATGACGCGTGAAGAGGCGATGCGAATCGCGGAACAAGCGGTCGCCATTGCGATGGCCAGCGCCAGCGCCTTGAAGAAGAGCGTCCGCTTGACCGAAGAGGCGCCTACCGTCATTGATTTTCGATCCGAAGTTAAGGTAGACCCGTTTACCGTGCCGGTCGAATCGAAAATCGGGCTGCTGCTTAAAATCAATCAGGAGCTGCTGAAGCCGGAGTTGGTCAAAAAAGCCTTCGGGTTCATGACGCTGAGGGGCGATGAGCGCCTGTTTATGAGCAGTGAGGGTTCTCATCTTTCCAGCTACGTGGTGACGACGGCAGCCGGTTATCAGGCAACCGCCGTAAAGGAGGGCGATGCTCAGTCGCGCACTTATATGCTTCCGCCGCGCACCATCGGCTATGAAAATATCGACGCGGAAGGTATGCTGGCCAATGCTTCTCGGGTGGCGGCGCAGGCGGTGGAGTTGTTGAGCGCGAAGCCATGTCCCGACGGGGTAACTGATTTGATTTTGGATCCCCATAACCTGGCGCTAACCATCCATGAATCGGTTGGCCATGCCACCGAGCTCGACCGGGCGCTCGGCTATGAAGAATCGCTGGCTGGGCGCAGCTTTGCGACGCCGGATCGTCTCCGCAATTTGAAATACGGCTCCGACCTCATCACCTTCCAGGCCAACAACCAATTGCCGGGTGGATTGGCAACCCAGGGCTTCGACGATGATGGGGTTTTGGCTCAGGAATGGAATATCGTGGAAGACGGGTTATTTGTCGGATACAGCGCCGGGCGGGAGGTGGCCGCTGAAATTGGTATGGAGCGAAGCCCGGGCGGTTGCCGCGCCGATCACTGGGGCAGCATCCCCATCGTGCGCATACCCAACCTTTCACTGACGCCGGGCCGCGAGCCGTTGAGCCTGGAGGAGCTGATTTCGGATACCAGCGACGGGATCTATATAGAGGGGATGGGGTCGTTTTCGATTGATCAGATGCGGTGCAATTTCCAGTTCGGCGGGGACGCCTGTTGGGAGATTAAGGACGGCCGCATCGTCGGCATGTTAAGGGACGTTACCTACCAAAGCATCACCACCGACTTCTGGAACTCGTGCGATGCCATCTGCGATGAACGCTATTGGGCGCCGAACGGAGTCTTGAATTGCGGTAAGGGGGATCCAATGCAGGTTGCCCAGATGACCCACGGCGCTGCGCCGGCCCGCTTCCGAAATATCCGGGTGGGCGCCGCTCGCTAAAACGATTTACCGAATGGAACTCCGCTTGCATTGATAGCGGTAATACGAAAAAAATAAGGCTGGGAATGGATTAAATCTATGAGCGAAAATGACACAACCATCACCGAGGTAACGCCGAACCGAATTTCCGAAATCGGCTGGGCCTTCACGCAGACGCGCGTTTTGGTAGCGGGGGTTCAGCTCGGCGTATTTGATCACATCGCATCCGGATCTCATAACGCCGAGCAGATCGCCGCACAGGCAAAAGCGTCGTTACGTGGGATGCGGATGCTGCTGGATGCGCTGGCGGCATTGGGCCTTCTGGTAAAAGAGGGGAGCAGCTACCGCCTTTCGCCGGAATCGGCGAAATATCTGGTTCATGATAGTCCGACCTACATTGGCTCTACCTGGGAGTCGGATTCACTTTCCCACGCTTGGAATCAACTTACCGAGGTGGTGCATACCGGCATGCCGGTCTGGCGGGTGAACGAGGCGCAACAGGGTCAGTCCTACTTTGTCAGCCTCATCAAGCGGCTCCACATTACCAATCGGGCGGCCGCCTGCCGATTGGCCGATCTGATTTTAAGCGAGCGGCACGGCGGCGGCTTGAAAGTGCTGGATGTGGGATGCGGATCGGGCGTTTGGAGCATCTCGCTGGCCGAGCGAGACGAAACGATTCGGGTAACCGCTCAGGATTTTCCCGAAGTGCTGGAGACGACCCGCCAGTATACCGTCAAACATGGGGTCGAGCGGCAATTTGATTATCTGCCCGGCGATTTAAATGAGGTGGAGCTTGGCGCCGATCACTTCGACCTCGTATTGCTGGGGAACATCGTTCATTCTGAAGGCGAGCGATCATCCCGCGCGTTTTTCAAGCGAATCGTGAAAGCCTTGAAGGCGAATGGTCAGCTCATCATCATTGATATGATCCCAAACGACGATCGAACCGGGCCGCTCTTTCCGCTTCTTTTTGGGATCAATATGCTGGTCAATACAAAAGAGGGTGGTGTCTACACTTTTCAAGAATATCAGGAATGGCTGACGGAAGCCGGGTTTAACCGTATCGAAAAGCTCGATATCGGCCTTCATTCGCCGGCCATTCGGGCCGAAATCAGGTAATTTAAACGAACAATCCCATTTAAAGAGGAAAAGTTGGAATAGTGGCAGATCAGCCGTTATTTTCCACTCCACCACCATTTTTTTAAAATTTGCCCTTGAGGTTGATACAAATGCCCGATATGCTTGTCAAACTATATGAGCTTCCTGATCTAGCGGAGCAAATCCAAAGAATGCACGACAAAGAGATCACGATTCGGCGACCGCTGCCGCATGAGGCGGGGAAAGTGCGCCAATTCGTGGAGGAGCAGTTCGGTCATGGGTGGGCGGAAGAGATAGGCCCCGGATTTGCCAATAAGCCGGTATCGCTCTTTATCGCGATCAAAAAAGGTCAGGTCATTGGATTCGCCGCTTACGAATGCACCCATCGAGGGTTTTTCGGCCCGACCGGTGTGCTTAAAGATGAGCGCGGGCAGGGCATCGGCAAGGCATTGCTGATTGCCTCAATGTATGGACTGAAAGAAATGGGCTACGCCTACGGCATCATCGGAGGCGCGGGTCCCACCCAGTTTTACGCCCTATCGGTTGGGGCGGTTGAGATATCGGGAAGCTCGCCAGGAATCTATATAGATCCACTCCGTTAAAGGGTAACCGTGTCTGATCCAATGTTCAGGCGCTCTGTACGGCTCATTGCGTTAATTCTAATGTTGACCGGATTGCCGGTCGGTTCCTTCTCGCTGGCTTTCCAGAAAACCACTAACACCACCGACTACGCATCTATGTTTGATCGCCTTGATGAGCAGCTCAACAATGGCCATGGCTACATCGGCGATTCAAATCGAGCCGGATCGTTGGCATGGGGAGAAGGGTACGTTTTAGACGCTTATGTGCAGATGTATCGAGCGACCGGTGATCGCGGTTACCTCAGCAAGATGATTGACCAGTTTAATAAGGTTCTGGCGATGCGGGATAATAAGCGCGGGATTGCTGACGCCTACTACGGCCGTCCGGTTGCCGGTTGGGGGTCAGACGAGTTTACGCCCGGCAAATGGCATGTTTGGGCTGTGCATACCGGTATGATTTTATTGGGACCCAGCGAGTTTTTAAAGATCATCCAGAATAATTGGCATCTGAATCGCATTTATCGCAAAGAATATCATGACTATATAAAAGATATCGAGCAGGCCATTGCGGTCTTTGAGCCGGATTGGCATAACGGGCCGGCCGCGGACGAAGGTTACTACTCCGATCCGGCAATCGGTCCTTTACCGCTCGACCAACAGGACTGCCTGGGCACCGTGATCGCCAATATGTACCTAGTCACTCGAAATCATTTTTACAAAGAGCGAGCGGCAAAACTGGCCAACTACTTCAAGAACCGAATGCGCCGGGAGCCGGATGGAACCTATGATTGGCCTTATTGGCCGAAGCCGAACGGAGCGGGTGATGGCAGCTCTGATATCGCTCATGCAGGGGCGGATGTGAACTTTGCGGTTCATTGCGCGGAGGCGCACGTCGTGTTTAACGCAGCCGATATGAGAGCCTTCGCAAAAACCTGGCTTAAAAAAATCTATCGCGGGGATCACCAGTGGGCCGATACGGTCGGCGGGGGCGGCGCCGGAAATACGTTTGTTCGTCAAGCAGCCGGTTTCTGGCTGTCGCTTTACCCGTATGACC
>JAKBZR010000130.1 GCA_021842405.1 bacterium | reverse complement strand
CCGATCGCAGCCGCCTCCCTTTAAAATCAGCTTCACCTCGATGTCGTTCTCTTCCCACTGCTCGAAGTGAACGATTGGCGTTCCGGGGCCGATGTTGTCGGGGGCGCTCTTTCCGGTCAGCGGATCCACCGAGTTGGGGCGCAGCTTGCCGTTGGCGGTGGCCTCGATGATGGCCCGTTCGATATCGCGGCGAAACTCGATCTGATTCAGCCCAACCGGGCAGCGCACCACAAAGGTGGGCATCCCCGTGTCCTGGCAGATCGGCTGCTCGCTTTCGCAGGCCATATCAATGTTTCGAGCGATGATGGCCAGCGCCTGAGCCGCCTGCGTGCCGGACTTCTCTTCCGCCACCGCCTTCGCGATGACCCGACGCACATCCTCCGGCATATTGGTAGCGGTAGCGACGATCAAGCGATAAAGGCTTTCTTTAAATTGAACCATTTTACAATCCTCGCTGTAAATTATGATGCGGTGTGATGTGCAAGTAAGAGTTCAGTTTTGTGGGAATGCTTTTCGTTCGCCCCCACCCCACCCCTCTCCGAGTTCGGAGAGGGGGTTAGGGGGTGAGGTGATTTACATGTTAACTTTTTATTTTCCGCAAAACTGAATTCATTCATGTGCAACCCCACGTTGATGCGCTGACCAGTGGATATCCCTACGATTAGAAGCTGACGCCCGATCCGCCGCTTTAACAGCGCAATTCAACCCGTGAAACCCTATCCGGCCACCAAACCGGCTTGGGATTGTCACGGTAAACGATCCCGTCATCCACCGCAAAAAATTGTCTCCACCCAGATTGTACCCATACCGAGCGCGAGCGTCAACCAAATCAGTAAGAGTTCGGTTTTATGGGAGTGATTTGCCTGCCTGTGCGGGTCTACGCACGCCCGCCTGGGCTCGGACAGGCAGACAGGTGGCAGGATTGATCGCCCCCCCCCCATCCCAGCCTTCCCCCACAAGGGGGGAAGGTGTGCACCATCTACATGTCCAATCCTGTGGTGAAAGACCTCTTCCTCCACAAGGGGGGAAGGTGTCATTGCGAGCGAAGCGAAGCAATCTCATTCACCTAAAAGATTGATTCCCAGACAACATTGCAGTATGTGTTGCATGGTCTTTGATATGTTATTTAGAAGCCATCCGGCTAGTGAATACAACTCGTAGGGTGGGCTGATCACTCATTTCTCAATTTAACCCACTGTCGGAGCCGCGAGCGTGAGCGAGCGGACACGATGATGAGCGTGAGCGAGTGGAGCGGTTATAGCATTAGCACGTTGGCGATCGTGTCCTGCTGTGTGTCCCCGTTAACTAGTCGGGTGATGACGTGGAGAACGAGAATGGGATTATCGTTAGGCATAAACAGTCAGTGTGTACGCTCGCTCATGCTCGCGGCTCTGAGGTAGCTCGCTGGCTAGTAGATTGATTCCCAGACAACATTGCAGTACTAGGGGAATGCTGAGGTGATGGAGGCGGCCAATGCTATCACAAATCACTCCCAGAGAACTGAACCCATTTCGAAATCACGAGCGACATCCTGAACCCATGCTAAAATGTAGCTGAATTCGCTTCATTTTAAGTGGTGGTTGAAAAACTCGCCGGAATCCGCCGTTTCGTCATTCCCGCCATCCACTCCACTGGAGTGGATGGCGGGAATCCAGTCTCCTGCCTATCGGCAGGCAGGTATGCGAATGTTCTCCTGTCATTGTGAGGAGCCGCAAAGTAGCGACGAAGCGATATCCTCTCCGCCGAGGGGGATTGCTTCGCTCCCTGCGGTCGCTCGCAATGACAAGGCTGCGAAGTGTTCGGATTTTCAGATAGAAACTCGACTGGATTCCGGGTTCCGCTTTGCGGCTCTGAAATGACGACCCGGTAGATGTTAACGCATATTTCAACAGTCACTTAAATGCAAGCAAGTGAGGACCATCGCCGGTCTGACCCCAATCTCAAGCGGAATGGGTGGTCAGCCGCGTTTTGGAGAAATCTAAGTTGAGCACTTCATCGGTTAAATTGCCGGATCAGCCGCCGACCGCCAGCCTCGCCGTCACTCTCGGCCGCTTAAAATTAAAAAATCCGGTGATGGTGGCCTCCGGCACCTTCGGCTTCGGCAGCGAATATGCCGATCTGGTGGATTTAAACCGGTTGGGCGCCATTGTGGTGAAGGCGGTTACCCTGAAGCCGAGGGTAGGCAATCCGATGCCGCGCATGGTGGAGACGGCGGCCGGCTGCCTGAACGCGATCGGCCTGCAAAATCCGGGGCTGGATGCTTTTCTAACCGAAAAGCTGCCCTACCTGCGCCAATTTGATTGCCCGGTCATCGTGAACATCGCGGCCGATCGGGCGGAAGAGTTTTCCGCGCTGGCCGAAAGGCTGAGCGAAGCGGAAGGAGTCGCCGCGCTGGAGATGAACATCTCATGCCCCAACCAGGCGACCGGCGGCATCGAGTTCGGCGTTGATCCCAAAATGACCGAGATGGTGGTCAAATCGGTTCGTGGTAAAACCGATCTCCCTCTCATCGTGAAGCTCTCACCGAACGTCACCGACATCACCGTTATCGCGAGAGCGGCGGTCAGCGGCGGCGCCGACATTCTGTCGCTGGTGAACACCTTCGTCGGCACCGCGATCAATGCAAAGACCCGCAAGTTTCGGCTGGCCAATCGCACCGGCGGACTTTCCGGACCCGCGATCAAGCCGCTGGCGCTGTATATGGTCTGGCGGGTGGCCAACGCGGTACCGGTGCCGATTATCGGGATGGGCGGCATTATGACCGCAACCGACGCCATCGAGTTCCTGCTGGCCGGCGCCGGCGCGGTGGCGATCGGCACCGCCAATTTCGTGAACCCCACCGCTTCGCTGCAGGCGATAGACGGCATCCGGGAGTATTTGCAGGAATACGGATTTCACTCCGTCACCGAGATCATCGGGAAGGTATCCAGTTAGCCGACTTGTTTATTTATAAAGTATGCGCCGTTTAAGTGCTGTTCTATCCAACTTCGGGGCGAAACGGTCACAAGCCTGGTCACGTCGGGCGGCTCATCATCTTTCATCCGACGGTCAATTTCACCGGTTCCAATTGGATACGATGGAGGTTCATCACCGCACCGTTCGGCATGCGGGTTGGCACCACCTCCAACACCTGCCTGCCCGCCCGCAATTTAATGGTCCCCAACTCCTGCCGGATAAAGCTGCCCCACGAGCCGGTTGCCTTAACCTCCCCTTTAAGCGCCGAGCGCCCTTCGCGTATCTCATAGGTGCTGCCTTCATTGCCATTCGCACAGGCATAGGTGATGGTAACCCGATATAGCGACGCCTTCGGCACCAGAAAGCTCCACTCCACTCGGTCGTGCTCGTTGACCCAATAGCCGATATCGTCCTTGCCGTAGATGTTTTCATAGTGGGCAGTGGAGCCTATCACGGAGGCGGTGGAGGCGGTCAGCGATATGTTGCCGTCAGCGGAGGGGTGGATCGCATTATCAATGCGGGGCTTGCCGTTTAAAGCGACCTCCACCACCGTGTCAATTGGATCCGGCAGCGGCTGAGGAAGCTGAATGGTTACATCCTCGCCCGATTGGTGAAAGGGTAGCGCGCTGCCGCCGACCAACAGCTTGACCGACCTCACCCGGTTCTTCAACTGGTGCAGCGCGATCTCGGAGGGCGCCGGAGAGAAGACATGCAGGTAGAGCGTATTCCCTTTTGTGGTACACCCCCCGAATGACAGCGGCGTGACCCAGGGACTTTCCTCCGTGCCGTAGATGGAGGCGCCGTTTTTTCGCAGCCATTTTCCCATCGCCAGCAGCCTTGTGACGAAGCTGGGCTGAATGGTGCCGTCCGGACGGGGGCCAATATTCAGCAGCAGATTACCGCCGCCGCTCGCGCAGGTAACCAGCGTGTGTATAAGCTGCGTCACCGATTTGAAATTTTTGTCGTATTGATTGTAGCCCCAGTTGTGGTTGATGGTCATGCAGGTTTCCCAATATTGACCGGGTGGCGCATGACCGCCGATCTGCTGCTCTGGCGTTCCAAAATCGCCGGCCCCCTGCTCGCGATTATTAATGATTAAGCTGGGATCGAGGCGGCGGAGATAGTTGTAAAGCTCGATTCCATCCTGAGCGTTCCAATCCTGCATCCAGCCGCCATCAAACCAGATGATATGGGTGTGATATTGGTGGATCAGCTCGGCCAACTGCGTTTTGACGTATTTTATGTACGCCTGCTTTTCCCCTGGCACGAAATGGGTCGGGTTGTAGGTGGGATGGGTCGGGTTCGGATCAGCGGGCGCTTGATCGGGGCTGTGCCAATCCATGATTGAATAGTAGGTGCCGAAGCGGATCCCGTACTTTTGGCAAGCCCTGCTCAGCGCGGCGAGAGGGTCCTGGCGCCAAGGCGTATCGTCCACCACGTTATAATGGGTGGCGCTGGTGCGAAACATGCAGAAGCCATCGTGATGCTTCGAGGTGATGACGAGGTACTTCATTCCCGCCGCTTTTGCGAGTTGAACCCATTGGTCGGCATTAAATTTAATTGGGTCGAACTGCTTGGCATATTGCGCGTATTGATCGCGCGGCACATGGGCATTATTCATGTACCACTCGCCGTCGGCCGGAACGGCGTAGATGCCCCAGTGAATGAACATGCCGAAACGCGCCTTTGCCCACCAGTCCATTCGCTGGGCTTTCTGCTGAGGGGTTTCCGGTGGCGGCGTTGCATTTTGCGCGAAAACCGGAACGGAGCATGTGAAAATGATCAGGCAGGATAAAGCCGCGAGCGGTGGGTAAGCTCGACTAAAAGGGAGTCGCGCCATTACATCCTCCTTAACGAAGACTATTTTTGTAAAAAGATGGTTTGATCGCGAACCGGCCCCACCGACACGCTGAATATCGGAATTCCAGCCAGTTGCTCTACCCGCTCCACGTAGCGGCGTGCGTTGCGAGGTAAGCTCGCCAACGATTCACACTGGCCGATCTCTTCATCCCAGCCGGGCAAAGTCTCGTACACCGGTTCAATTTCGTTGCAGTTGGATAGATCTCCCGGCAGGAAGCTGGTCTCCGCCCCATCAATCCGGTACGCCACCGCGATCTTCACCTCATCCAATCCGCTGAGCACATCCAGATGGTTGAGCGCCAGAGAGCTCAACCCGTTTACCATGGCCGAGTACCGGAGAATCACGGTATCCAGCCAGCCGCAGCGTCGGGGACGTCCGGTGGTCGTGCCGTATTCCGCGCCGCGCTCCCGGATGTGGTCACCGATCTCGTTGCATTGCTCGGTGGGAAATACGCCGGCGCCCACCCGTGTAGTGTAGGCTTTGCTCACGCCGATCACCTGATGAATGGCAGTAGGTCCGACACCGGTGCCGATGCAGGCGCCGCCCGCCACCGGGTGCGATGAGGTGACGAACGGGTAGGTGCCGTGATCAATATCCAGCAGCGTGCCCTGCGCGCCCTCGAAAAGGACGCCCGGCTCGGAAGCGGCCGCCTCCGCCACCAGCGGCGCTGTATGTGTGACAAAAGGACGGATATCCTTGGCTTGCTCTTCACATTCAGCCAGCACCTCATCGAGATTTAAGGGCGGCGCATCGTACAGTCGGGAGAGGATGCGGTTCTTCTCATTGATAGCGTGGGTGATTCGCACCCGAAACCGATTGGAGTCGATCAGCTCGCCCACCCGGATCCCGGTTCGGGCGGCCTTGTCCACGTAGGCGGGGCCGACGCCGCGTCCGGTGGTGCCCAATCGTCCCTCCCCTTTTCGTGACTCCTCCAGCTCATCCAGCAGGCGATGATAGGGCATAATGACGTGGGCATTTGCCGAAATTCGCAGCCGGCTCACATCAATACCGCGTCGCTTCAGATCGCGAATCTCCTCGGCTAGCACTCCGGGATCCACCACCGCTCCATCGGCCAGCACACAGGTCACATGGGGGTGCAAAATACCGGCCGGCATCAGGAAAAATTTAAACTTCTCCTCTCCCACCATCACCGTATGGCCGGCGTTGCTGCCGCCCGAATACCGCACCACCATCGCCGCACTTTCGGCCAGGCAATCCACGATTTTGCCCTTCGCTTCATCACCCCATTGCGCTCCAACCACCACTCGATTCGGCATCTCACCATACTCCTTTATCGCACTCACCGACCCCGCTTTTACGGTCATCGTCCTATCAGTGCGCTATAAAAACAGTGATGGATAGCGCGGAAGCTATCCATCGAATTGGGTCATCATTCAATTAATGCATTATAGCCGAGAGAACCGGCCGAGTCAAGGTGGGCTTCCCTCACTCACCACGTTGAAACGCGCGGTTTTTGGCTGGGCTGGCCTGGGTTGACCGATGTGCCGAATTGACCGGTCAATAGGAGGGAAATAGGACGTATAAGACCAAAATGACCGACAGGACTGCCGGATTAAAGCCCGTGAAGCTGGGCCAGATAGGGGGGGTAGATATTGTGTCTTGCCACATACTTCTCCGCCTTGGAAAGCTTTGCTCGGCTCATTCAACGACGGTTTCTTCCGTTACGGCGGTTTTTGAATTACAGTTATTTCGCAGCCGCATAAGGACGATTGTTAGGCGGCGCTGCCTAAATCCACCCTACCGTCAACTTCCCCCCCTAATTTGGTACAGGCTCAAGCACCCTCTATTTGATGGCGTAAAGGTAACCGTCATCCGACCCAAAGTAGACGGTGCCGTCGGCACCGATTGCCGGTGAGGAGGAGATCCAATTCCCCCAAAACCCCGTTTTGAACTTCCACTTCAGGCTGCCGTCCGGGTTGAGGGCGTAAAGGCCATCTGACCCAACGTAGACGGTGCCGTCCGCACTGATCGCTGGTGAGGAGGAGATAGAATCCCCCGTTTGGAACTTCCACTTCAGGCTGCCATCCGAGTTGAGGGCGTAAAGGTAATTGTCATCTGATCCAAAGTAGACGGTGCCGTCCGAACCGATCGCCGGTGAGGAGTAGATCCGATCCCCCGTTTGGAACTTCCACTTCAGGCTGCCGTCCGGGTTGAGGGCGTAAAGGTAACCTG
>JAKBZR010000129.1 GCA_021842405.1 bacterium | reverse complement strand
TCACGGCTCTGCTGACTGTGGATTAAACGCGAGCATACGAGCCGCGAGCGTGAGCGAGCGGTGCTTTCCCTCTTGCCTTTGCGCTCACATACGCATGCAAGGCCCAGAACGACGCGATCAATGCGAGGGTGATCACGATGGTTCCCTGCATCCCCTCATAATAAACAATGATATTTCGACCGACGCCAAGCGCGTGAAGAAGAGCGGGCACCTTGCCCGGCATGTAAATTCCGGCATACCAGATGACCAGCACGGTAAACAGCTTTACGCCCGACAGCTTCCAATACTCTTTAGCGCTTGAAATATAAACAATCAGTGGGGCAAGCAAAAATCCCGCATCGTAGTCGTGATGGTAAACGCCAAGCAAAGTCAAACAAACAAGCGGAGCGAGAAATGCGCCGGTCGTAGCGGGTTCAAGCGCGAATCCCTCACTCCGTCGCATTTCCCAAAAAAGTCCCAGGATGCAGAGAATGAAAAGCGCATCACATACAACCTTTACCTGTTTCAAACGGACGCCAACCCCTCTTGCAAGCGCGGGCCAGTCTATTCTAAAGAATGACCCTATCACATACGGGTTAGTACTATTACCTCTTTTATTATATATCCCGGCGACGCCGCTTATATAATCTTTTGCCGCCGCCATGCCGCCGAGCCTGGCAAAGCCGAGACCGTTGATGAGCGCCCATATCCCCAACATAACAACCAAGAACTTGAAACGCCGCTGCAGGATCGGCAACCCCAAAATCGGTAACCCGAAAGTGGGCTTCACCAGTAAAATCAAGGCGCCGGCAATAAGCGCTTCAACAATATGCGGCCTGGATCCGGTCAGCGCCCCCACGAAAACTGCGAGCAGGCCGAGCATCAAGGGCGCCACTTGCAGAAGGCCGAACCCCCAGCGAACGCTCCCGGCGAAGACGGTTAGACCGATGGCAAGAATTCGATAGCGGGCGTCCCATTCCGGTGCAAACGCAACGGTAAGCCGCCAGACGCCGTATACCAAAACCGCGTAATCCACCAAAATGAATAGCAAACTTGCCGCGCGGAAGGGCAACAAGCCAACAAAGAATAGGGCGGCCCCGGTAGAAGGCGGATAGAAATCGGGGTATGCCATATCAGACAGCGACGGCCCGACATAACGGGGCCACCAAAGCCGGAGAGCATTCGGCGCGTAGATATTGTAGCCGCGGAAGAGCGCCTTAGCTAAAAGATATATTGGACCAAAATCTTGGCCCCAGATTTTGGTCCAATTCCACAAGATGATCGCCAGGCCCGCTGCCATGAATGATAACCCCGCTGGAAGCACTAAAAACCGCCACCCTTGATTTTTGTTTTGGAGGCCCATGCGCCTAAATCCTTTCATTTCAGAAGCGGCCGTATCGTTCGCTCACGATTCTTTGGGGTGAGACTTTGACCATCCCAGCGATACGCGTGTATTCACGTATTGGTGCAAAACAATAAGAGAAATGATGAACGCGATAACCACCGTCAGTGAAAGCTGTATCTTCAACCACCATAAACCACCCAAAGCGCTGACTATCCAATCAAGCCATCCACCTCCGAATGGCCCCAAATGGGTTGGAGGATACAAACCTCCCCAGATTACAATGGGCGCCGCAAAGCAGATAAGGGCCCAGCGGCGTAAGCGGAGATTCTTTGCCTGACCCAATAAAATAATGAGCGGTATGATCAACAAGCTGAAATCATACTCCTCGTGATAAACACTGAGCAACGATAAAGAGATAACAGGACCGATAAGGCAAGCGATGCTGGCGGTAATAGGTGAGTCATTTGCCGGCAATCGAAACCATTCCCAAGCCACCAAAAAGAATGCGCCAACCGAGAGCAGCATGCCCAGCGCTTTAGCTCGCGGCACATTCCGCGTTACGGCAGCCAGCAGATAGGGCCAGTCCAATCGTACACTGTATGTGGGGCTATAGGGATTTGGGTAACCGTGGAAACCCGGTGCGTCAAAGCTGGTTATATTCGCGTAATAGGTTTTCAGCGCGGTGACGCCACCAATCCGGTCGAACCCAACAAGGTTGACAAGTAAGAAAACGGCTAACAGAATGAAGGTCAGTCCGTAACGTCGTTGCAATAACGCCAGGGCGAAAATCGGGACTCCGAAGGTCGGTTTAAGACATAAGATCACCGACCCAATCAGCACAACCAGACCGGTCCTGCCACGCATGAGCATAACAATGAACAAGCTGATAAGGCCCAGCATAATCGGCGCATATTGCAGCAATCCAAAGCCCCATCGAACGCAAGAGGCGCAAAGCACCAGGCCGATGGCCAGTACCGTATCCCGTTTATTCCAACCGGGTGCGAAGTGAGTTATTAACCGCCATAGCCCGCCGACGAGTAAAATGTACGAAATCGCGAACCAGATCATCTTAGCGAGCTGGAACGGAAGAAAAGCCAGCGGTAGAAGAGCCACCCCGGTAGACGGCGGGTACAGGACTCGCAGATCTACAATATGACCTACCGATTTCATATATACCGCGCCAACTGCAGTATGGGAAGTTACAATCTTGTTTTTGTAGGGGTTGATTCCTTGAACAATCATCTTGGATAGCACGTAGGATTGCGCAAAGTCACTTCCATCCTTCCAGGCCACATACAAGCAGATCGCCGAACCGATCAGTAGGAAAGCCAAACCGATCGGCAAAATCAACGCATGGCGTCGTCGTACATCACACCGTGAACGCTCTAATTCTTGTTCCAGCAATCCTGTCCTCTTTCGTCGGCATCCGCCGTTTTAACTAATTCTTGACTACCGCTTTCACTGGAATTTGCCCGTAGCGCGCCTTTTTCTTCAAGCAGCGCCCCATACAGTCGCTCAATCTTCTCGATCATGATCTCCTCGCCGAAGGCCGGCACCACCGTTTCATAACCGGCCTCAGCGTATCGCTCGACCAATGCGCGATTCGATAAGAGGTGAATGATTGCCTCGGCCAAAGCCTGGTGGTCAGAGGGGGGAACCAGCAGTCCGCTCACCTTGTCTTTAACTAGGTCGCGGATGCCGCAAACATCGCTGGCAACCACCGGCAGCCGCATCGCCATCGCCTCCACGATCACCCGTCCCATCCCCTCATTCAGCGAGGGCAGCACGAACAGGTCAAAATCGGCCAGGCAGTTCGCCACATCCTCGCGGTAGCCGGCGAAATGAACCGCATCGTTCACCCGCAGATCGGTAGCCGCCTTCTCCAACTCATCGCGGAGCGGGCCGTCGCCGACCAGCACCAGATGGGCTTCCGGGCAATGCTGCCGTATTTTCGGCATCGCCTGGATCAGATGTATTTGCCCCTTAATCGGAACCAGCCGCCCCACCGTTCCTATGACACGGACACCGTTACTTAGGCCGAACCTATTTCTCAAGGTTCCTCGCGGCGGCCGATTGGTGGTGAATTGACCCAGGTCAACTCCACTGAAGATGACGGTGAACCGCTCCGGCGGCGCGATCTTGAGGGCGAGGTGGTCATCCATCTCGTTTTGGGTCAGCATAATTAGCCGATCGGTGTAGCGGGCGCAGAGCCGCTCCAACCTAATAAACAGCGCCGTTTTAGGGCGGCTGAAATAGTCATGAAAGATGTGGCCATGCGGGGTATGGATAATGACGGGCGCGCCGGCCATTCGCGCCGCAATCCGGCCCAGTATGCCCGCTTTGGAGGTGTGGGTGTGGACGATGGCTGGTTTTTCACGCCGAATTATCCGAACGAGAGCGGCCAGCGCGATCAAATCGGAGATGGGCGATACCTCCCGCACCAATTGAGGGAGGACATGGATATCCACGCCCTCGTAGCGAGCCTGGTCTAGCAGCGAGCCCTCCGCCCCGTCCGATAGGCCGGTTACCAGAATGGAGCGGTAGCGCCGATTATTCACCTTTAGCACGGTGGCCAGGGTGTTCTGCTGCGCTCCTCCCTTCACCATCCGGGTGATGATGTGGAGAACGAGAATGGGATTATCGTTAGGCATAAACCGTCAGTATCTCCGCTCGCTCACGCTCGCGGCTCGGAAGTGGCTCGCAGGCGAATGGATGTAATTCGGGGTACGGGCTGATTATTCATTTCTCAATTGAACCCACGGTCAGCAGAGCCGCGAGCGTGAGCGAGCGGTGCGGTATAGCGTGCTACGGCTCATATCCACCCTCAGAACCGCCGCCGGGGATGTACTGCTGCACGCCCCCGTTTACCAGCCGGGTAATCACGTGAAGAACGGTTGCTCTTTTATCGGCGCAGTGGGGCGTCGGAATGCCGTGTTATGGTCGCCGTACCGGATACAACCTCCTGGAAAACCTCTTCAAGCTGGGCGACCACCGCTGGCCAGGAGTAATTTTCCACCGCATACCGGCGGCAGCGCTCTCGCCAGCCGCTTGGGTCTTTTCGGATGCGCGTCAGGTTCTCTAAAACTCCATCGGCGATATCGGAGGGATTGGCCCCAGCTAGAATTAATTTCGGATCCAGACCGCGCAGGATTTCCGGCGTGCCGCCGATCGGGGTGCCGACTACCGGCGTCCCGCAAGCCAGCGCCTCCACCGTCACCAGCCCAAATCCTTCCAGCGCGGAGGTTGGCAGGACGAAGAGGTCGGCTGCCGAGTAATAGCCCGGTAAATCCGCCTCCGGTATAAATCCGGTGAAACGAACCCGGTCGCCAAGTCCCAACTCGGTTGCTTTTTGCCGAAGAGCGACTTCAAGAGGACCGCTGCCGCCGATCATGCAAATTGCTTTCGGCTCCGACCTAAGAATATGCGGCATCGCCTCAAGCAGGTTGCCCAGCCCCATCCTCGGCTCCAGATTGCGGACGGTCAGCAGCAGTGCCTCATCCGGCGCCACGCCCAGCTTTTGACGCTGTAGCTCCCGCCTCTCAACTGGACGAAAATGCTCGGTGTCAACCCCACCGGGTATGATGGCGGTTTTGCTCTTTTCCAAGCGGGGATGAAGGTGGAATGCCTGTGACGCCATATATTCTGAAAGGAAAAGTACCCTATCCGCTCGGTAGATGACTTTGCCCTCGATCCACCGCCTCAAGGCGATTTGTAAGGTTTCACTGGCTGTTGATCTTATCTGGTCTGGATTTGCAAGGGGCTTCCGGTCACGTATTCTTCGAATTCGATACTCTTCACTCCATGGAGAATGGTATTGATAGATAATTGGAATATCAGAACGATCACGAGATAGTTGGACTCCCAAGCCGGACAGCGGTTGTTGAAGAAAGACTACATCGTATTTATCAAGGTTTAACTCGGATGCCGCCGCCTTTTTTGCTTCCCTTAGTGTAACTGCAAACGATAGCAGCCCTTTGCCGCTCGGTACCTGGAATCGCACCATTTTAATACCGTTCCAGATTTCTCGGGGCGGTCGTGAACCACTCTCACTCCGAACGAGGACGGTGATTTGATAACCCAGACGGGCGAGCTCCAACACCTCCGCATTCAGAGTGCGCTCAGCGCCGCCGATCACTTCGGTCGGGTCAATATCGGATGATACCAGTATCTTCACCAGTCTATTCTAGCCTAACATGGTATTGCATAAGACAAAACGTGCGACGTTTTAGGCATTTTCTGCCGATATTACTTAGGACACCAAATAGTTTACAAAAGAATTATATTATACCGCTCGAAATAACATTGCGATGTTAATTGTTTAATGTCCCAAGTAATAACTGGAACTCCTGAGCAATTTACACCGATATGCCATCAGCTACGTGTCATACATAAAATAATTCAATTATGATTCAATGATATCCTCATAATTGATTTCGTTTTTCAATTTTTCCGAACCAAGCGTATACATAATCATTCCCGATTTCTTTCGTAAAGTATCCAAACGACCGAAGAATCGAAACAATTTTTCTATGTGTATGTTGACCATCTGGTCCGACATGTTCTGTTGCTATACTCCACATTGGATGGCAACGTGCGATTAATCGTTTAGCACCGAGTATTACATCTTCTTCTGAACCTTCTACATCCAGCTTAATAAAATCAATGGTTTCAATCCTCTGATCGTTATCCCATTCGTCCAGATTTGTAATCTTGACAATCTGCTTTTGAAATTGATTATCCTCAACATTCTGCCTATAAGATATATGGTTATCTAACCCAAAAGCATTTATAATCATTTCAGCTTCCCCTGAATAAGATCCGATAGCAATAGGATAAACAATGATATTATTCAAATGATTAGCTCTGACATTGCGAGTCAAAGTTTCATAAGCAATTGGTTCGAATGCATGTACCACTCCTTCTTGGCCAACAGACTTAGCCAGTGCCAGTGCGGTTGTCCCAATGTTGGCACCAATATCCAACACGGTTTGGCCTATCGAAGGGTGGACCCATTTCCAATAGAGCATTGGGCGTGCATACATCTCAGAAATAACCTGCGCAAAGCCATCGGCCACTCTAACCGGATCTAACCCCGAAATTGGGACTGAAACAAGGGAATTGACATTATCGCTGAAGCTAAATCGGTCATTCAGCCTTTGGATTCTGTTTAAGAAAAAATGGCGCGGTGAAGGGTGTATTCTTAACTGATAATGCAAGCGTGCCCATAATGGAATATATCTACACTTAAGAAATAATGAACGACGATATAATTGCCCATTAACTCGTGCAAATAAAACTGATAAATTCATATTTCAACTTTCCGCTGTGGTTTCATTTAAATCCTACACATAGAATCTTGTTGCACAAATTCTATTCGAGATATATGTCGTTTTACATATAACATTATATATAATAATTGAATATTTAATATTCATTATATCCGATCAAAGAATTGTGTGACAGGCTACTGGTTCAACAATATACTTGCCTGTTTCGTCTGGCTATTATTATTGACTTATGCCACGTCAGCTCGATAACCACTAATATCTCAAAAGCCAGTAACTGGGATACAGCACAGGGCTCCGGCACAGCAGGCGGATCGGGTTTTGGGTCGAGGTTATAGGTAGTGACGCCGCCGTTGACGGTTCCAATCGTGAAATCATCCACGTTGCCGTCGAAGTTATCCCAAGAGGGAACGCCACTGCCGGCCGTAAAGCTGATGCCATAATTGATCAGAGCGGCGTTCGGAATGACACTTAGAATGGAGCTCAGCGTCTTTACGCCGTCACCCGGGGTGGCGTTAGGATCAGTTCCGTTACGCGACCACCAGCCGCCGATCATTGCATTCCAGGGTTGCCAGACTCCGGTTGTTAGTGCGCCCTCATTCGGCAGGCCGGCGCCGGTCACGCTACCGTTTTGATAAACCGGCTCGAATTTCAGCACGTCATCGAAAACTCCAT
>JAKBZR010000034.1:13657-32804 GCA_021842405.1 bacterium | reverse complement strand
AACCCTTCACTTTCGGTCGCATTACGGCGCCACCATCGCAGCGAGTAAACCGTTTTCCAACTCGGCTTGATGAGTGGGTCGCCGATAAGCTCCGAATAGTGATACGGGTGCCCTCTCAGCACTGCGCCCCTTTCGCCTCTTGATCGGCTGCGATGGGTGGCCGAGCGCCGATTTCAGCGCGCAGGAGAGGCGCTCATTCGGGTTGATATTGCTTTGTTGCGGTCGGGAGGCGCTTTTAGAAGGTCTCATACGTCAATTTTACACCATTGTGTATACTCTATACCATTCAATCCAGGAGGCAATATTTGAGTAAAGCACTCATCCCGATCATTATTTTAACGATCGGGTTCACCTCTCTAGCGAAGGCCGCCGTCCTTCATTCCCTCTCCATTATCCCCGGAACCGCAATCGAAAACCAATATCTCCTCAAACAGGGAGGAACCCAGACCGTATCTCCCGGCGTGCGAAGCGCTGAGCCCGGCGCTTACGAGGTCTACCGTTTTTTCCCACCGGCCGGCTCCAGTGTCCGGATCAAGATAAATTTCACTGGGTCGGTGAATGCGGCGATCTACACCGATACCGGCCGCCGAATTCTAGCTCCCGTTCAATCCGCGGCGAGCGGAATAGAGCTGAGTTTCAAGGTACCTCCTCATTTTCCCCTGGGAACCGGCATCCGATTGCTCATTCGAGCAACCGCCCAGCCTTCACAAGTGTCGTTGGTTCGGATTACCACGATTGAGCCGGACCACTTTGGAAACGGACTGGGAGATCGGATCAACGGACTGATGGGCGCTGCCCCCGGCCGGGTCCCGCAGCCGGTGCCTTCCTCCAAAGGTTCAACCATTGCGATGGCTACCTCCAGCCCCTTTTCCCCTAAAATCGTCTATCCGGCCGATACCATTTTGCTTACCAGCAACGATCCGGATACGATCGGCTCCTGGAAAGACGGGGGAAATGGGGTGATCTGCGCCGGCGGCCTCTTTGCCGATTCCGCCTACGCCCGCCAACATCCTGACCAACTTCAAATCAACCGCTCAGGACAGCCGATCAGCTTAAACGGTGGCCTCATTCCACTCGTTCCAATGCCTACAACCAATCAGGCGGCATCCGATTTTTTTCAAAGCGGCCTGAGCGCCGGCGCCGGCGGAATCTGTTTCCAGGACCCGGAGTACGCCGCCCAGGCGGGCTACTCGGCCGGCTTTAAATCGGCATACCAATCCACCTACAACCAGCTTTGGAGCGACCCCACGCAATCGGTGGACGCGCGAATGGCGGTCGCTCAACTGATGGCCGATCTGGAACGCGATGCGGCGGCGGAACTGCTCGACGGCGTTCAAAAGGCATCGCCCAACTCGATGAGATGGGTAGAGCTGCACAGCCCGCTAACCACCGCACAGCAAGGGACGGTATCGCCGACCAGTGCGATCAGCTCCATATCATCCGTGCAAACGGTGCTGGGACAGGTCGGCGCAAATGCGGCCGGTCGGCCGGTTCCCTATGCCGACGTCCCGGTTCCTCATCTTTTCAGCCTAGCCTACCTGAACGATTCCTACTTCAATGAGCTGACCCGCAGCACCGGCAAAAAGCTTTGGCTGGAGGCGCTGCCGCCTCAAACAAGCTCATTTGGAAATGGGGCAAATTGGCGAAACGCCTACACCGACCTGGTTGCCGCCGCCCTGATGTTTCCCGATGTGAGCGGATACGAGCTGCTGGCCCACCCCACCGAAACGCTTTCCCAAATGTCGCCGCACCAGATGACGGTGGTCATGTCGGTGCGCTCATTGCTTTCGTTGGCGGCTCAGTTGCCGCGCCGCGATTTTAAATTGGATGCCGGAACGAGTGGAATCGGTTTATTTTCGTCTGATACGATGGATTGGGAGCGGGAACCGCCGTCGGTCAGTGATTTAGATGGGTTCTTCGGATTATCGCTGCCGGCGATCGAGCACGGCATTCCAATCACAGTGCCTAGTCTGGAACGAGCCGGTGATCCCGGTTATCTGCAGAAATACAAAGTTTTAGTCCTACCCGCCGATTTGATGAAAGCGACCAGCGCTGCAATTAACAATGCACTGGCAAATTGGATTAAAGCGGGTGGAGTACTATTAATATTTGGCGGCTACGACCCGTATAACCAGCAAAAGACGGCGTGGTGGAGCGCGGCCGGCTTCCCATCCCCTCCGGATGAGTTGCTCCACCAGCTCGGGTTGAACCTGCAGCCGGCAATCGTCAGCCGTACCACCCCCCAACCGGATTCCGCCTTTTCATTGCTCGGATCGGCCTCCAATCCATCGAACCCAAGCGTTTATAATACGGTGACCTACAACCTCACCCCATTCATCGCTTCCGGCAGCGTCATCATCCGGATTGAAAATGAGTCCTCAACCGCCGGCGCGCCGGTTTCAGTTCGGACGGTGGAGCTGTCGCTGAACGGCTCTCCCCAGATCGCATTTGCAACCGGCACCGCGCTGGAAAGCCACTTTTCATCGCGCGATTCGAAGACTCAGCTCTCCGACGGCGCGCGCACCGCCGACGAGGGAGGCGAGTGGGAGTATCGCTTCGATGTGCCGACCGGCTCCCAAGCCGCCATCACTTTAAACATAGCGGGCGACTATCGGGTGCTGGCGCGCGCCGCGCTTCCAGCCGACCGGCGGTCACTCGCAGCGGCGGCCGATACCCCGCTCACCCAGCAGGATCCCAGCGTTGCGCTAAAACCGCAATTCTCGGCGCTTACCTACCAACCGTCAAACGAAGTAACCCCGCTCTACATGCTGAAAGAGACCGGCGGCGCTGATCTTCCCGGAATGGCCGGATTTATGGCGCGCATCGGCCATGGGGCGATTCTCTATGAAGGGGTCTCAAGCGGGCTGATCGCCTCCAGCGCGGAAGCGGCCCAATGGTACCGCGACCATCTTCAGTACGCCCTGGATATTACCGGTCTATCGGCCCGGGAGAGTAACGCAATGGTCGTTCAGCGTGGCCCGATCACGGTGGTCAAGACATTCACTCGAAACTACCCCTTAAGGGGGTCTTATCTGGATGTCTTCTCTCCTCAGCTTTCCATAATGAACGATCCGGTGGTGCCGTCCCATTCATGCGGAGTATATTTCGGACCATTGCGATCACCGGCCATTCCGCAGCCTCTATGGTGCGCCGATCGCCTGGAAGCGCAAACGCTGACCGGTCGCTACACCGCGCTGCTGGTTACCGGTACAGCCGGGTCGCTGGGTCGCATCCGGATGTGGACCGCCGGTCGGAGCTTGGCGGCGGTGAAAGGATTGGACGAAATGGGTAATGCGGTGCCCACATCGGTTAAGCCGGATGGAGATACCCTTCTCATCTCATATACCAATCAGGCCGGCGGAACGATTATTCGGATGGCGTGGCGGCGCTGAGGTCGGGCTGAAGCGTCGTCACGCCGCGATTTCTGTTCCGTATCATTAAAATGGAACCAACGGGGCGACGCATTAATCGCCGACCCCCCGTCCGACCCTCCCCCCTGGGAGGGGGAAGGTTAGGATGGGGGGTCGGCCTAATGCGCTCCCATAAAACTGAACTCATTCGATCGCGCAAACAGGTCGAGTTAGGTTGTATAATATAAATACCTGCCGCTTGGGCGAAGCAAGCATTGGTTTCACCAATCTGCCATGAGTAATTCGATATGACGAACTTACCGATAATAAGAGAGGTGCGAATTATCGTTAGCCCAGTATGCGGTTAGGTTGGAATTCAGAGTGGAGTCGCATTGAACGCCGGTAAAGCAGTACCCGGCGAAGGGGCTGAAGCGATTGGATACGCCAACGGACATGATTGATATAATTAGGATTTATCCCACGGATTTAATCACGGATGCGCAAAAAAGTCATCCGTACCGATTAACCCGAGGTGAGTGGTTGGCCGGGCTTGAAAGGGAGGCAGCGGCTGGCAAAATTAGCCGAATATGAATGGTGAACACCACTCCAGATTGGGTGAAACAGATCAATTTGGAGAAATTTAGATAATTGAATTGCTAGCCAATGTTAAATTCCCGGACAAGAGCCGGGAATTTGTGTTTTAATCGAGGCCTCATTCGTATCCGGTATTAGAAGAGTTATGGATCAGAACCTGCCGGACGGGGGAGGGAATGGAAAATGAGTTCACCCATTAATCCGAGTATTTTTTTAAGACAGGCGGAAGAACAAAGAGAGCTGGAGCGGAAACTGACCTGGGAAGGTTCGTTTGCCGAATACCTGAATCTGTTGACGCAGCGGCCGCAAGTGGCCGATCTGGCTCACGCCCGCCTTTACGATATGATCGTAGCGGCCGGAGTGGAGGACCGCGGTGACGACCAGCCCAAGAAATATCAGTTTTTCAGCAACGAGATTTTTGGGCTGGATCGCACGCTCCAGCAACTGGTGGAGGAATATTTCAGCCCGGCCGCTCGCCGATTGGACATCCGCAAAAGGATATTGATGCTGGTGGGACCGGTAGGCGGCGGTAAATCCACCATCGTGACGCTGCTGAAAAAGGGTTTGGAGCGCTATACCCGCACCGATAGCGGCGGCGTCTACGCGATCAAGGGCTGCCCCATGCATGAGGAGCCGCTGCATTTGATCCCGGACGACCTGCGGCCGGAATTTAAAAAGCAGTTCGGCATCCATATCGAGGGCGATCTCTGCCCGGTTTGCCGCTATCATCTGCGCAATCCAGACGAAGGCAAAATTGATGACGTGAGGGTCGTCCGCGTGCTGTTTTCGGAGAAACAGAGGGTCGGCATCGGGACTTTCAAGCCATCCGATCCAAAAAGCCAGGACGTGGCCGAGCTTACCGGCAGCGTGAATATTCAAGCGCTGACTGAATTCGGCCTTGAATCGGATCCACGCGCCTATAACTTTGATGGCGAGCTGAACATCGCGAACCGAGGTTTGATGGAGTTCATCGAGATGCTGAAAGCCGAGAAGCGATTTCTCTATGAACTCAATACGGTGGCCGGCGAGCAGACCATCAAGGCTTCGCGCTTCGCACTGATCTATGCGGATGTGGTGGTGGTGGCGCACACCAACGAATATGAGTATAACTCCTATTTCAGCAATAAAGAAAATGAGGCGATGATAGACCGCATCTTCGTGGTGAAGGTGCCCTATAATCTGCAGGTCAGCCAGGAGATGAAAATCTATGAGAAGTTGATCGCACAGAGCGAAGTGCGGGATGAGGCGGTTGACCTCACCCAGATGCATATCGCGCCCAACACCCTGCGGGTCGCCTCCATTTTTGCGGTGCTGAGCCGATTGAAGCCGTCGAAGAAGAGCGGACTCAACCTGATGACGAAGCTCAAGCTGTACGATGGCGAGAAGCAAGTCGGCGATTGGGATCAAAAGCACGTCCGGGAGCTGCGTGACGAATACATGGACGAAGGCATGACCGGCGTCAGCCCGCGTTTCATTATCAACCGGCTTTCGGCGGCATTGGTGCGGGGCGAGAAAAATTGCGTGGGGCCTATTGATGTCCTTCGGAGCCTGCGGGACGGCATTACCGAATATACCAGCTCCGAAGAGGAGCGCAAGCGACTGCTCGGCTTCATTGACGAAGCGCGTAAAGAGTTCGATGAGGCGGCAAAGAAAGAAGTTCAGCGAGCTTTTGTCTACTCCTATGAGGAATCGGCCAAAACGCTGCTGGACAACTATCTGGATAATGTGGATGCGTTCTGCAATCACACGAAAATCAAGGACCCCATCACCGACGAAGAGATGGAACCGGATGAGCGCTTGATGCGCAGTATTGAGGAGCAGATCGGCGTCAGCGAAAATGCGAAGCGCGAGTTCCGAGAAGGAGTGATGCGATCGGTTGCTTCACTGGCACGCCGGGGCTTGAAGTTCGATATCAGTTCGGATGAACGGCTCAAGGAAGCGATTGAGAAGAAGCTCTTTTCCGATCTGAAGGATGTGGTCAAGATTACGACCTCCACCAAGACGCCGGATGAGAACCAGCTCAAGCGTATTAACGAAGTGGTGGATCGCCTGATTACCGAGCAGGGGTACTGTGCGGTCTGCGCCAATGAGCTGCTCCGCTACGTTGGCTCGCTGCTAAACCGGTAGCTTTCAATTCTATTGTGGCGAGGTTCAGCCGAGGGGCGGGTCTATAACCCGCCCGCTCGAATCGGAGGAGGAGAGGATGAGCACCGTACTGGAAAAAACCATCGAAGCGGCGCTTTACGCCGAAGCGGGTGTGCCGGAGCACTGGCTTCTTGACCTGAATACGCGATACCTGGAGGCGGCGCGACCCGATGCCGACGCCGGAAGATCGGTATGGATTTGGATACCGGCAAACGACCCTCTACCAGGAGAGCGAATCCGTTTCACCGCTGGCGGAAGTTCGCGTGAAAGATCTATTGCCACACGTCGCAGTCGAAACGAATAACGGATGAAATAAAGATGAGAACAGTTGCAAGCCCTACAATAGATAACGTGGGAACGGATGAGAGCGGTGTTCGAGTGCGCCACTGGACGGTGGAGGATTTTTTTCGGGCTGTCAATATGAATTTTTTTGAACACCCGGAGCGGCTAGAGCTCATTGATGGAGAGGTGGTAGAACGAATGACAGCACAAAACGATCCGCATTTTACCCACGTTCATGTGGCTACAATCGTCCTAGGAAAAGCGTTTGGACCGGAGTGTGTAGTGCGCCAACAAGGACCGTTCCAGATCTCCGATAAGGATTACGTGGAGCCGGATGTGCTGGTCGTGAAGGGAACTTATCTTGATTACCTTGATAAAGGCCCAGATCCATCGGACGTAATATTGGTGATGGAGGTTTCCGATACCACTCTTGCCTTTGACCGGAATCGGAAAGCGGCGCTTTACGCCGAAGCGGGCGTGCCGGAGTACTGGCTCCTCAACCTGAATGCGCGATGCCTGGAGGTGCGGCGCGATCCGATGCCGACGCCGGACAATCGGTACGGATTCGGGTACCGCCAGACGATCCTCTACCAAGAGAATGAAATGGTTACACCGCTGGCTGCGCCGCAGGCTGACATTCAACTTAAAGAGCTGCTGCCCAAACCTCAGGCAGGACAATAGTTCGCCAACATCCGCCAACCGCGCTGCGTAATTCAATAAGGAACAATGAAGATGATCAACTTTTCATTGAGCGCCGATAGATGGGACCTGCATCGGCGGGCGGAACGGGATCGCGCCCGGCACAACGAAAAGCTGCGTGAGGTGATCAAGCAAAATCTGGGCGGCATCATCAGCCAGCAGGACATTATCACGGCCGATCGCGGCAAGATCATAAAAATCCCGGTTCGCGGTCTGGAGCTGCCGCGCATACGGTTCGATCCGGGTAAACGAGAGATGGTCGGTCAGGGTCCGGGCGGCACCTCGATCGGGGATGTGATCGGCCGCGCCATGCCGGACGGTCAGCCCGGTATCGGTAAGGAGGCCGGCCATGAGCCCGGCATTGACTACTACGAGGCCGAATTCACACTCGACGAGTTGGCCGAGCTGGTGTTCGAGGACCTCCAACTCCCAAACCTGGAAGAGCGCGGGGTGAAGCAGGTTCCATCGGAAGCGGTTCGATTTACCAGCATCAGCAAACGAGGCGCGGCCGCCAATCTGGATCGAAAGCGCACCCTGCTGGAGGCCTATAAGCGCAACGCAAAGGCGGGCCGCCCCGGCTGGCAGATTCAACGCGAGGACTTGCGGTATAAAACCTGGGAGGTTGTCACCGAGCCGCAGCGCAATGCCGTCGTCTTCGCGATGCGGGACGTCTCCGGCAGTATGGGGGAATTTGAAGCCTATATCTGCCGCTCGTTCTATTTCTGGATGCTGCGCTTTTTGAAAAAAAAGTACGCCAGCGCTGAGATCATCTTTATCACTTGTCATACCGAAGCGAAGGAGGTCAACGAGACCGAATTCTTCGGGCACGGCGAATCGGGCGGCACCCGGATGTCGGAGGCCTACCGCCTGGCGCTGCAGATCATCGATCAGCGTTATAACCCGCGTGAATGGAACATCTACCCGTTTCTTTTTTCCGATGGCTTTAACTGGGGCGATGCGGAGTGCGTGGATCTGATGAGGCAGCTCGGCGGCATCTCTAATCTGGTCGGATACGGAGAAATTGCGAGCGACGGCTGGGGCCAATCCTCCACCGCCTTCGCGCCGCTGGGTCAGGCCTACCAGGAAGCCTTCGCCGACGATCCCCGCATTGTGCTGGTCCGAATCAACAGCAAGGAGGAGGTCTGGCCGGCGCTGAAGCGATTCTTCAGCAAGCACCCAGAGATGCAGAGGGAGTAGCTCACGCTACCGTCTAACCGGCTGAGCAAGCGGCCGGTATCGGCAGAGGTTGTTGAAAAAATCGTTGGATACCGCCGTTTCGTCATTCCCGCCATCCACTCCAGTGGAGTGGATGGCGGGAATCCAGGCTTATGGGGTGATCATCGGGTTGTACTCAACATTTGTTCGTGACCAATTTTGAACCGATTTAATACTCGCACCCCCATCCCGACCTTCCCCCTGAAAGGGGGAAGGAGTTGGCAATTACACCCCTCGCAATCGCTCCCGCCGGATCCAAAGCAGCCCGAATGCCATCGCCACCGCCGCAATGGCAAAGGAGTTGGGCGTGGGGACAGTGCCATTAAAATGTGGCTCATCCGTACTCGTACCGAACTGAAAACTGACATTGGTAATCATCCCACCGTTATTGAAATGATTCAGCACAATAAAGACCCCATTATTAATTAATGGGGTCTTTAAGCCGTTATTGGCATCTGTGGATACACCGCTCACCAACCCGTAACCGGCCCCACCTAAAGACGCTGAACCACCGCTCAATAGAAAAGTTTCATTGGGGCTAAAAATTCCCAGTCCTGTTGATGAAATACCGTAAATATAGGCGCCAGGGTTTGGCGGATCGAGTTGTTTAAAAGCCCAGTACATCCCAACATCACTTGGATTAGAATTATCACCAGAAGCTGTATGTACATAGCTGCTGCCGTTCGATAGGTTGATGGAACCTGCACTGAGTGACGTAGTAGATGCAGATGCCGGTGTAACCGTAAAGAAAAGGGCGGTTAGCACCTCTCCATTACTGGATACCGGTACTGGAGATGTGTTTTTGAAAGTTATATCGAGATTAGCGCCTGATGAACTGAAAATCGCCTCAGCCGACAGCGAGCCTTGTGATCCGTAAAAGGTCTGCGCCAGCGCCGAGCGGCTTTCCACCAGCATGAAAAACGCTGCTGCCAGCAAAATAAACAAAATATCCCGGTTAGCCCGCATTTTGGGCAATCTCCTGTCCACAAGCGAGCCGGCAACCTTACAGCCTGGAAGCGGCCGTCTCTTTACTTCCAATCTAGCATAAATCGTGCCAATTTCAGTGATTTCTGATTTGGACCCTTATACTCGCTAAATTTTTCTCGGCTCACTCATCTTCCAGCTCAAAGCAGCTATAAAGGTAGGGCGTCGCCGCCTCGAATTCGGCCGCGCAGGTGTCCACCATCTTGTAGACCGGCCTCAAGCGTAACCGGCGGCGGATCGCCCGGATCGCCCGCTCGCTCACCCCGGCGAAGTCGGCGATCACCGCATCGCTGAAACCCATCCTCTTTGCGTCCTCCAATAACAGCCGCGCGATCCCATCGCTTGAAATGGCCTTCTCATCCGCTCTGCTGAGGGATGCCAGCAGCCTGCCGTGCGCTTTCAGACGCGTCTCCATCTGAACCAACCCCTCCAGCTTACGCAGGAACCAGGGATCAACGTGACTCAGCGCGGCCACCTCTTCGACCATCATGCCGCGCCGGAACGCCTCCGTAATCGCAAACAGGCGCTCATCGCTGGGCAGCGCCAGCTTCTCTTCAAGCTGCATATCGGAAAGCAGATGGCTGGACTTATCCCGCAGGCCGTAAATTCCGACCTCCAGCGATCGGATCGCCTTCATCAAAGCCGGCTCGAAAGCGCGGTCAATCGCCATCACCTCACCGGTCGCCTTCATCTGGGTGCCGATGGAGCGGTCAGCCGACACGAACTTATCGAACGGCCAGCGCGGTATCTTAACGACCACATAGTCCAACGCGGGTTCAAAGCAGGCCAGCGTCTTTTGCGTAACCGCATTTTGGATCTCATCCAACCGCAAGCCAATCGCGATTTTGGCGGCAACCCGCGCGATGGGATAGCCGGTCGCCTTGGAGGCTAGCGCCGACGAACGGGACACTCTCGGATTGACTTCGATCACATAGTATTGGAAGCTGTGGGGGTCGAGCGCGAGCTGAACGTTGCAGCCGCCCTCGATGCCAAGCGCCCGGATGATCTTCAGCGAGGCGGTCCGCAGCATCTGGTACTCCTTATCGGAGAGGGTCTGGCTGGGCGCCACCACGATGGAATCGCCGGTATGCACTCCCATCGGGTCCAAATTTTCCATGTTGCAGACGGTAATACAGGTATCGTTGCCATCCCGCATCACCTCGTACTCGATCTCCTTCCACCCCAACAAGCAGCGCTCCACCATGACCTGATGGCGCATAGAGAGCTTGAGGCCGCGTGCCACTATTTCGCGCAGCTCATCCGGCGTTTCCGCAATGCCGCCGCCAGTACCGCCCAGCGTATAGGCGGGCCGCACGATCAACGGCCAGATACCGGCCGCCAGCGGCGCTACTAAATCCTCCATCTTTTGAACGATCCAGCTCTCCGGCACCGGCTCCTCGATCCGTCGCATCAAAGCGCGAAACTCCTCCCGGTCCTCCGCCATCTGAATGGATCGCAGCGGCGTACCGAGCATCTCGACATTATATTGATCGAGGATCCCGGCATCGGCCAGTTCAGTCGCCAAGTTGAGGCCGGTCTGCCCGCCCAGGGTCGGCAAAAGGCCATCGGGTCGCTCGCGCTCGATGATGCGGGCGGTGAAATCCACCGTTAACGGTTCAATGTAGACGCGCGCCGCCATTTCGGGGTCGGTCATAATGGTGGCCGGATTCGAGTTGACCAGCACCACCTCCACCCCCTCCTCACGCAGGGAGCGGCAAGCTTGGGTGCCAGCGTAGTCGAACTCGGCCGCCTGGCCGATCACGATCGGCCCCGAGCCGATCACCATGACTTTTTTAATCTCGACCCTCTTTGGCATTACCCTATTTCAATTTCCAGTGCGTTGACTGAGGCCGGCGCCAACGCGGTGTGATACTGAACCCCACTGGCCGACTTCCATGTTCCGACTTTCGCCCTTACCTTATTTGGATTGGCATAATTGTTGTAATCGTGAATATCGCCGGCGGCCAGCACCGTCTCTCGAACCCGACTCATTCGGGCGCCTCCCAAAAGTTGAACCTCCAATTCAGCCGAATTTTGAACCCCGACATTAACCATCGTCAGCAGCATCCGCTTCGCCTTGCGCGAGGCGGAACCGGCAAGTTGGGGCATGCGGTCCTTCCCACCGTTGAAAGAGATCATCTCAGTCTGGATTTCGGTGCGGAGAGCGGTGGCGCCTTGATGCCCGGCATACATCTTGAACACATCGAAGTTGGGCGTCTTAACGAATTGGGAACCGCCCGAATTGAACAACGACTGCAGGCAGTTCACCAACTGCGCCGGTGAAGCCATCACCACTCGGTCGCAATGGCGGTTAAAGATATCCAGAGTGAGGGCGGCGACCAGACCATCCCGAATCGTCTCCGGAGATTGGGTTTCGTATCCCTTATTCAGCTCCAAGCCGCCCGGATGCCAGGCTCCCCACTCATCCACCACCAAGCCGATGTGATGGTCCGGATCGTAGCGATCGAGCGCCGCCGCCTGATCCACGATGATCGGCTCCATGTAAATGGCCTGATTAAGCTGCTGATACCACTGGTCATCGGTGTAGTGGATGGCATCACCGGCATTGCCACAATAGTAGTGGATGGACCAGCCTTGAATGGGCGCGCGGGCATAATCCTGCCACCGAGTGAAAAAGCGGTTGGTCCAATTCAAATCGTTCCCGTTAGGGCCGCTTCCGATAAAGAAAAGGGGAACGCCATATCCCGGAACCCAGGTCGTAAATCGGCGGTAGAGGTCGCAATAGTATTCGGGTGTCATGTTACCGCCGCAGCCCCAGGCCTCGTTTCCGATACCCCAGAATTTAACCTGAAACGGCTCCCTATCCCCATTCTTTTCCCGCATTTCAGCCAGCGTAGTGGCGGCCTGTCCGGGCGGACAGTTACAGTACTCCACCCACCGCTGATACTCTTCGGCGGTGCCGATGCCGACATCGGCGGTCAGGTAAGGTTGGGCGCCGACCAGGCGACAAAACTCCATGTACTCGTGGGTTCCGAAAGCGTTCGGTTCGGTGGCATCGCTCCAGCGACCGAAACGCCGCGGACGGCGGTTCCTCGGCCCGATGCCGTCCTCCCAGTGGTAGGCATCGGCAAAACAGCCGCCGGGCCAGCGGATAACGGGTGGTTTGACCTCGCGGAACGCCTCCACCAGCTCCTTTCGAATCCCATTGATGTTGGGAACTTTGGAACCGGGACCCACCCAGATTCCATCGTAAATGACGTGTCCCAGGTGCTCGATAAAATGACCATAGATGTTGGGATTGATGGTTCCAATCACCTCATCGGCAATAATGTCCACTCGCATAGGTGATGAGCTCCCACCGCCAGTTGTAACGGACTGAGCCGGGCCGACAACCGACAAGCCAACCCCGCTCGCCAATGAACCGGCCATAAACTGGCGCCTCGACAACTTTTTGGGATTCACTTTTGTCTCCCGAGTATGTGATGTGCAAACATCCTCATCCTGATCTCCATCCAGCGACCGGATAGAGTCCGACCGTCCATCGTTCCACTTGAAAAAGCTTTATCCGTCGCTGCGGAGCCACCAGTTCCGGATAGTGCTGCACCCACCAGCGCTCCTTCCACCTTCCATCCAAGATTAATACATATTCAGGTCGGCCGGCAAAACGCGAAATCGGATGACGCCAGTTGCAAAGCTTTGGAATCACGTTGATCGCTCTGAACCGGTTATCCATACAAAGGCCGGGCGCCACATCGCCGATAATTACACTATGGGGAGGCAGTATCCGCGCCAGTTCGCGGCTGACATGGTACTGGCTATAAGAAATCGTGGTCAACCAGCAGGTCAACCAGTAACCGTTCACCACCAACCACACCGCCACCGCTGCGGTCACGGCGATGCGGCTGAATTGCCGTTTTGCTGGAGCCGGTTGGGAAGGTGCGGCGCTCCTTCTCCGCCCCAACCCGATGCAAAGCGCGGCGCCCACCACGAAGGCGACGGCCAGATAATCGGTTGCGCGAAACACATTGTGATGGATGGCTACTTCAAGTGCGTGGTAAGCTACCAACCCGCCCAGCAATCCCCGACGAACCGCGCCCGCCCAGCCATTTCCGGTGAAATGTTCAACCAGCGATCGCCAGTTTACCAAGCCAATTGCGGCCAGCGCCATCATCGCCGGATAGACCGGCACGTAGTATCGGCTGGGCGAATAGCTGATGACCGCCAGCATCGCCCATCCCAACAGCAGCCACGAGCTCAATATTCGCCGCATCGGATCCTTCCACCCCACCGGCGTGATAAGAGCCGCCAGCGCAAGCAAGAATACAACCGGCGTATGGCGCATCAGGTAAGGCGTTTGGCCTCGCCAATCCCCAAAAACGGCATGTTCGAGGTTCAGCCAGAGGTGGTGCAGAGAGTTCGGTTGAATCTGCTGAACGCGGTAGTAGTGATCCATTTCGGTGATGGCGACATGATGTGGCCAGTACCAAAACGTGAAATAGAGGATTGCTACTACCATCAGGGATGCCACGTAGAACCACCCGCCTCCTACTAGACTGTTCATTTTGGATCGGTTCTCATCACTCGCGCAAGCCTTTTTTGATCCGGCCCAGAGCGCAAGCAGCGGCACCGGCGCCAAAAAAAAGATGGAGGCCTTCGTGATGCATGCCGCCGCAATGAACGCTCCTGCCGCCGCCGGCCAGGACCATTTTGCTCGGCCGCCATCTTTCTGCTCAACCCATCGGACACAGCAGTAGAGACCGGCAACCGCCAAAAAGGTGGCCGGCGTTTCCATCAGCGCCATCCGATTGTAAAGCAGATTGACATGATCAAGCCCCAGAAACAGGGTTGCCAGCCCCGCCGCCGGCATGCCGCAAGCCCGCCGCAGCGAGAGATAAAACAGCGCCAAAGTGAGTAAACTCAATACCACTGAAACCATTCGAGCTTGCATCGAGCCGACCCCAAACAGCTCAAAAACCAAAACCTGCAGGTAGTGCAGCAGCGGCATCTGCAACATATTGTTGAAATCGTCGGTTCGCGCATGACCAAACAAAACCACGTTACGGGCATTGTGAATGTAAAAGCCCTCGTCGGTGAGAAGGCCGGTGCTCCAATCCAATCGAGGAAATGGGTCCGACCGCAGCGCCACCACTCGAAGAGTGACCATCGCCACCGCGATGAGCAGCACAACGAGCCATCGCAAACCGGTTCGGCTTTTACCAACATCGGCAGTGACGTCGGTTCCGCTCACCCGATCTAGACCGGATTCGAGGGTTCGCCCGTTTCCGGTCTTCACCGTCCCGATTCCATCATCTGTACGAAATCTTCGAAATAGAGCCGGCTGTCGTTCGGACCGGGTGAGGCTTCGGGGTGATACTGAATTGAAAAGATCGGCAGCTCGCGATGGCGAAGCCCCTCCACCGTGCCGTCGTTGAGATTGATCTGGGAGACTTCCATCCCATCATGCAATCGATCCGGATCAACCGCGTAACCGTGATTTTGTGAGGTGATCACGACGCGACCGGTGTTCAGGTCTTTAACCGGGTGGTTGCCGCCGCGGTGGCCGAATTTCAGCTTGAAGGTACGGCTACCGAAGGCGCAGCCGATGAGCTGATTCCCAAGGCAGATTCCCATCATCGGCTTTTTGCCGGCCAGGCGCCGCACCGTCTCGACGATGTAGCCAAGCAGCGCCGGATCGCCCGGACCGGGGCTGAGCGCGATCCCATCCGGATTGAGGTCAAGTATCTTTTCAGCCGGGGTGTCGCAGGGTATCACGATGGTGGCGCATCCCAGCGCGGCCAGGCTTCGCATAATGTTGCGCTTGACTCCGCAATCCAGCAGGGCAACCCGAAGTCTCGGCTCGCCAACGGCGGGGCGCCATTCGTAAGGCTCCGAGGTGGTCACCCTTTTCACGAAATCAATCGAGGAGTAGCCCGGCGCATTCCGAACGGCGGTTAAAAGGTCCTCGCGCGACCCCTCGGTTGTGATCGCACCCATCATAACGCCGCTCACCCGCAGCCGCTTCGTTAAGGCGCGCGTGTCAACGCCCTCAATCCCAACCACCCGATGCTCCCGTAAAAGCTGTTTCAACCCGGTTTCAGCCCGCCAATTGCTGGGCAGCTCGGCCGCCTCACGCACCACAAACCCGGCAACCTGAATCTTGGAGGATTCAAAATCTTCGGTGGTTACGCCGTAGTTCCCGATCAGCGGATAGGTCAGCGTAACAATCTGGCCGGCATAAGAGGGGTCACTTAAGATTTCCTGATAGCCGGTCATCCCGGTATTGAAGACGACCTCACCGATCGCGGTGCCGGCTGCCCCCAGCGATTGCCCTTCCACTACGGTGCCGTCCCGCAGCGCCAGCAGCGCCCTCATACCGCCAGCCCTCCGCTCAAACCAGCCGCTTCTGAGGCGTGATCCAGGTCAAGCTCCACGATCCGGCCGCGCACGATGGTAAAGAGCGCCCTCCCCTGCAGCTCCATGCCTTCAAACGGCGTGTTTCGTGACTTCGATTGCCCATGACCGGCGCGAACGGTCCAACGGCTATCCAAATTCAATACCGTTACATCGGCCGGTGATCCGGGCTTCAAGGTGCCGCCCGGCAATCCCAGTATCTTTGACGGGTTGGCCGACATTCGAGCGATCACTTCGTTTAAGCTCAAGATGCCCGGCTTTACCAGATAGGTATAAGCGAGGGCGAAGCATGTTTCCAATCCTAAAATACCGAACGGGGCTCGGTCAAACTCTTGATCCTTTTCATAGTCGGCATGGGGCGCATGGTCGGTTGCAATGACATCAATGGCGCCATCCGCCAGGCCGGCCTTGATCGCCTCCACATCTTCCGGGATACGCAAGGGCGGGTTCATTTTAGCGTTCGTGTTGTAGCCGGCGCAGGCATCATCGGTTAAGGACCAGTAGTGGGGGCAGGTCTCGCCGGAGATCGGCAGCCCTTCCTTTTTGGCGCGCCGAAGCAGCTCCACCGTTCCGGCGGTCGAGATATGAAGCAGATGCAGGCGGCAGCCGGTTAGTCGCGCCAGCTCGATGTTACGGGCGGCCGCAATATCTTCCGCGATGGCCGGCATACCGGGCAGACCAAGCCGGGTTGCGGTCGCCCCTTCGTTCATGGAGCCGCCGGCGGTCAGCGACTTTTCCTCGTTGTGGGTCAGCACCGTTAAGCCGCACTGATGAGCGTACTCCATCCCCCGCCGCATCGTTTCTGCATTTTGGATTGGGAAGGCATCGTCCGAGACGGCCACGATTCCAGCCGCCATAAGGTCAGCCATTTCGGTGAGGCCGTCCTCTGCCCGATCATGAGCGCCTCCATCCCTTTCAAAGCGTTGAATGGCTCCGATCGGATGCACTCTCGCGTAGCCGTATCGCTCCGCCTTCTCGATGATTTGGCTCACCACCGACGCGTCGGCGATGGGGGGATTGGTGTTGGGCATGCAGCAGACAGCGGTGAACCCGCCGGCCGCCGCCGCCCGCGTCCCGCTTTCGATGTCCTCCTTGTATTCGTAACCGGGTTCTCGCAAATGAACATGGATGTCAATCAGTCCGGGCGTGACCACCAGCCCTGAAACGTCCCTCCGCTCCGCCTCGACCTCGCTGCCCGGCGGCAGAATTGCGGCAATTCGGTCCCCCTCGATCAGCAGATCGGCAATTCGGTCACAATTTTCAGATGGATCAATGATCCTCCCGCCGGCCAATAACCGCTTCATTCCCTTTCGACTCCCATCAATTGATAGAGCACCGCCATCCGCACCGCCACCCCATTCGTCACCTGATCGAAGATGATGGAATGGCATCCATCGGCCACATCGGCGCTGATCTCGACGCCGCGGTTCATCGGTCCGGGGTGCATCACCAGCGCGCCCGGTTTTGCCCACTGCATGCTCCGCGCCGAAATCCCCCACTGTCGGGAGTACTCTCTCAGGCTCGGCAACAGCCCCTTCTCCTGACGCTCGGTCTGCAATCGCAGCACATTGATCACATCGGCCCCTTCCAGACCCGCTTTGAGATCGCTGCAAACGGTCACCGGTAACGACCGGCAGTTGCTGGGCATCAGTGTTTTCGGACCGGCAAATCGCACCTGAGCGCCCAGCCTTGAAAACCCCCATGCATCGCTGCGAGCAACGCGGCTATGCGAGATATCGCCCACGATCGCAATAGTGAGTCCGCTTAAATCCATAGATTGCACCCGCCCGAAATGCTCGCAAACCGAGATGAGGTCTAGCAGTCCCTGGGTCGGGTGTTCATGGCGGCCGTCGCCGGCGTTAATAACCGGGACATCCAGCTTCTTGGCCGCATATTCGGCAGCGCCCGAGTACTGGTGCCGGATGACCAGACAATCCATTTGAAGCGCCTGCAGCGTTCGAACCGTATCCTGCAGCGATTCCCCCTTGGTGACGCTGGATTGAGCCACCGCCACATTGATCGCTTCCGCACTGAGAATTTTAGCCGCCATCTCAAAGGAGGTGCGGGTTCGAGTGGATGCTTCGTAAAAGAGGGTCACCATCGAACGACCCCGCAGTGTGGGCGCCTTTCGCACCGGCCGGGACAGGATCTCTTTGAATCCGGTCGCGCTCAGCAATAAACGGCGAATCTCCTCCGCCGAGATTTCCTCTAATCCCAGTAGATTTCGCAATGTCCTCTCCCCGCCGCATTCAATGGTTGATCGTTCCCTGTCTGGCCGCATCTCCGGAGAAAGCGCATTTTTCGATCCAAACCGCATCCTCGCCATCCATCTCGTGCAGATGAACCACCACGTGCTCGATGATAGCGGTCGGTAAGTTTTTACCGACGTAGTCGGGACGGATCGGCAGCTCCCGGTGCCCGCGATCAACCAGGGCCGCCAGTTGGATGGAGGCGGGCCGCCCCAGGTCAACCAGCTCGGTGATGGCGGCGCGCACCGTCCGTCCGGTAAAAATGACCTCGTCCACCAGCACGATCCGCTTATCGGTCACATCAAACGGAATTACGCTGGGACCAACCGGCGTCTGCCGATCGCGATAGTCGTCCCGGTAGAGGGCCACATCCAGCTTGCCAATGGGCGGCGCTTTGCCTTCGATGACTTCAATGAGTTGGGCGAGCCGTTCGGCCAGCGGTGCCCCCCGCGTCACGATCCCTACCAATGCCAGCCGGTCGGCGCCGCGGTTTCGCTCCAGTATTTCATGCGCGATTCGGGTTAAAGCCCGCCGCATCTCATCGGCATCCATCACCTTGACGGCATCGTTCAAGCGGTTGTTATTGCTCAATATCTATTTCCACCTATTCGCCGCTTAAATCCCTTTCAGTAGGCAAAATTAAAGCGCCTCCCTACCGATTCCAAGGGAGGCGCTAAGTCACCCGCCATATCGAATGGACAATCAAGTCTCGATCGCGGTAGTCGCCCTTTTGTGGCCTCGCTGGACCCGGTTAAAAGGGATCTCATCCAAATTGTATGAGTAGAGTTTACTCATCACAACCGCTGCTGTCAAGTGAGGGCAGGGAAAATTCGTTCAATTCAAATCAATCGGCTTGAATCACCAAGACCCGGATCCGCCCCCTGAACTGTTGCTCGATTTCGTCGGGGCATCCTGCGTTGAGGCCGATATCGTTTTGATATTAACCGCATCCAGGCCGCCTCGTTTATATACCATCCCTTGAACCTTTACCTGGTCGGCCACGTACTTCATCGCCTTTGTGCTCGGATCGGTGCCATGACCGGAGACGATCAGGTAGACCTTGCCGCTGTGAGTTAAAAGCCCGGCCGGCGCCCCCGCTTTCAGGCACATCAATGCGCACTGCTTGTGACCGGCGCCGTGCGCTCCGGCCGCCATCACCTGCGTCAGGTGCGGACCGGCGGTGGCACACTAGATGGCGGGACCGAGCGAGAACACCCGGTCAACGTCGGCCAGGTTCACCACTCCGTCCAGCACCAG
>JAKBZR010000034.1:0-13647 GCA_021842405.1 bacterium | reverse complement strand
TAGGCTAACCGTTTTGGGATCGGACGATGGATGGTCTCGCTTCTGAGAGCTGGAGTTATGGCCCCACATCTTACCAAACGCCAGCATTGAGAGCGACCCCATCAACGCCAATGCAATGACCAGAATCATGATCCGTTTCATCTTTGACCCTCCTTTAAGAATTAAAGGCAGACCGCCTATCCTACCCCATAGTATTTAGCCTGTCAACATATTTTGCGATGGAACGCTCATTCCCGCGAAAGCGGGAACCCACCCCTGCGTCATTCCCGCGAATGCGGGAATCCTCCCCTTCGTCATGCCCGCGAAAGCGGCAATCCACCCCTTCGTCATTCCCGCGAAAGCGGGAATCCATCCCCTTCGTCATTCCCGCGAAAGCGGGAATCCATCCCCTTCGTCATTCCCGCGAAAGCGGGAACCCACCTTTTCGTCATGCCCGCGAAAGCGGGAATCCATCCCCTTCGTCATTCCCGCGAAAGCGGGAAACCATCCCCTGCGTCATGCCCGCGAAAGCGGGAAACCATCCCCTGCGTCATTCCCGCGAAAGCGGGAACCCACCCCTGCGCCATTCCCGCGAAAGCGGGAAACCACCCCTGCGTCATTCCCGCGAAAGCGGGAAACCACCCCTGCGTCATTCCCGCGAAAGCGGGAAACCATCCCCTGCGTCATTCCCGCGAATGCGGGAACCCACCCCTGCGCCATTCCCGCGAAAGCGGGAATCCACCTTTTCGTCATGCCCGCGAAATGACGGCCCGTGGTAAGTATTTTTCAACATCCGCACAAAATTGAAAGAGTTCAGTTTTATGGGAATAAATAATTTTTACGTTGCCCACCTCACCCCCCTTCCCCCTCTCCGAAACGGAGAGGGGGAGCGCCTACTGCACCGATTTACGCGTCGGTTCCCCCTTCCCGGCTCGGGAAGGGGGACAGGGGGTTAGGTGTTAAAACACTGAGAGTATTTTTACATTCAACTCCTCACCCCAAAATCGCCCACAGAACTGAACTCATCCTTCAGTTTTGCGGGTAATTTAGGTAGCAGGCTCTTACCCCTATAGCAATAATCAACACCCCAGCCCTCCCCGCAAGCGGGGAGGGCTGGCCTGCCTGCTGAAGGCAGGCAGGCAGGCAGGGGTGGGGGCAAACGAAAATCATTCCCGGAGAACTGAACTCATTCACAAAATTGCCTACTTCCGTTACAACCTGCTAAAATGAATGCGTAAATAATTTATTCCAACTTTGCTACTAATTGACACTTTTAATTGCATTGAGTGGAAAAGGAGTAGGGACAGAATGTGGATGTATTGGCTGGTCGGCAGTGCGGCGTTTGTCATCTGGCTGTCTCGAACCGCCAGTTTACACTGGAACGCGATGAGAGTGGTGCGATTGGACAAGGTGCCGGCTGCAAACACCGAATCGCTGCCGCGGCTCTCCATCATTTTAGCGGCTCTCAACGAAGAGCACGGCATCGAGCCGGCGCTGAAAACCCTGTTGGCCCTCAACTACCCCAATTTGGAAATTATCGCGGTCAACGATCGCTCCACCGATCGCACCGGTAAGATACTGGATCGCCTGGCGGCTGAAAACGACTGCCTGCGGGTCTACCATATCCACGATCTGCCATCGGGATGGCTCGGTAAAAACCACGCCCTCCACTACGGAAGCCGACACGCTTCCGGCGATTGGATTTTATTCACTGATGCCGATGTCCACTTTGAGCCGACCGCGGTGAGCCGAGCCATGAGCTACGCGATCTCGCAGCGACTCGACCACCTCGTCGTGATGCCGGAGCTGATTTTAAGCGGCCGGTTGGAAAAGATCGCGGTGAGCTTCTTCATGACGATGCTGATCTTCCGCCAGCAGATATGGAAGGTGTCGGATGTTCGCAGCAGTGCGCACATCGGCTTGGGCGCCTTCAACCTGGTTCGCACCGAATCCTATCGAAGGATGGGCGGTCACGCCGCCCTGCCGATGGATGTCATTGACGATGTAAAGCTGGGGAAACTGATGAAGGAGGCGGGAGGTAGGGCCGACTTCGTTCCCGGAGGCTCGATGGTGAAGGTTCAATGGGTAAATGGAGTGAGCGGATTGATACGGGGGCTCACCAAAAACGCTTTCGCCGGCCTGAATTACAATGTGTTCCATGCAACCGGATCATCGCTCACGCTGCTGGTAATCGGTTTCTGGCCGATGATCGGTTTGTGGGTCGGACCGCTCGTTCCGCGGCTCCTCTCGTTAGGAACCATCATCTGCATGGTTTGGGCTCTGCGGTTGGCGCCGCCTTCCCCTCGCGTCTCACCGCTTTACGCGCTCTGTTACCCGATTGCCACCCTGATCCTGGTCTACATTACGCTCCGCTCTATGGTCTTCGTTTACCGGGATGGTGGCGTGATTTGGCGTGGCACCCACTACCCGTTGGCGGAGCTTCGCCGCGGCCTGGTTTAGCGATGGCTTAAAGGGCCCGCTCGTAATCAAATAAAACCGATGGAGGATTGTATGTCTTTCTGCAAAACGCTTGCGCTCTCGCTCATTGTTTTCGCGACGGTCGGCTTTGCGCTGAAACCGGCCGTTGCGTCCCCGCTTTCGGAGGTTTCCGTTACAGCCTACGGCGCCAAGGGCGACGGTAAAACCGATGATACCGCCGCCTTTCAAAGCGCGCTGAATGCGCTTTCTCCAGCCGGCGGCATTGTGAAGGTGCCGGTCGGCAACTACCTCATCAGCACGCATCTGGTGATCCCTTCGAACGTTACGCTGGAAGGTGTTTGGAAAGCGCCCACCGCCTTTTCACAATACCACGGCAGCACCCTGCTGGCGGTGGAGGGGGCCGGCTCATCAACCGGCACGCCCTTCATTACGCTCAACACCAACTCGGTGCTTAAGGGCATCACGATCTATTATCCAAACCAAAATCCGTCCAAGATCATTCGCTACCCCTGGTGCATCGCCTGTGCAGGCGGCGACGATGCATCCATCATTGACTGCCTGCTGGTCAATCCCTACCAAGCGGTGGATTTCGGAACCCATCCCTCCGGCCGGCATTTCATTAACGGCCTCTACGGGCAGCCGCTGCGCCGGGGCATCTATGTGAACCAGTGCTACGATATCGGGCGCATCGAAAACGTGCACTTCTGGCCGTTTTGGAACTGGGATGAGAAGACCGGCATTCAAAACTGGCAGCTCACCCACGGAGAGGCTTTCATCTTTGGGCGAACCGATTGGGAGTATGTATTTAATACTTTCGTGCTGGGTTACCACATCGGATATCGGTTTATTCAGACCAAAGAGGGAGCAATGAACGGCAACCTGCTTGGAATCGGCTGCGACGGGAGTAATATTGCGATTGAAGTGGATGCCACCCAGCCCTACGGCTTATTGATCACAAACGGGGAGTTCGTCAGCTTTCTCGGCAATAAACCGACCGAGGTGGTCGTCTCGCCCAGCTACAACGGGGTGGTGCAGTTCAACAACTGCGCCTTCTGGGGGCCGGCCCACCAGATCGCCCATATCGAGGGCAGCGGAACCGTTTCGTTCAGCAGTTGCAATTTCGTGGACTGGAATCGGAATAAAAACGGCACCCCGGCCATTGACCTGGATGGCGGCAACCTTATCGTGAACGCATGCAACTTCAAGAAGGCGTCGCCGCAGATAAGACTGGGTGGAAATGCTCAATCGGCCATCGTGATGGGAAACCTAATTGATGGCCCGCTCTCGGTGTCGAATCCGGCCCACGCCAAACTCCGAATCGGCTTAAACATTACGGGAAAAGCACCCGCAAAACCAAAACTAAAGCAAAAACACTAAATCAACCCGATGGATAGCGGCTGGCACGCCGATCCGCTTTCTTGATAAAGGGAAAACCTATGGGGTGTGCTCACAGCCAAAGATGGGACGGCGGCTGCCCGAAACGGCCTATGACGATTTGGGCAGCCGGACGTAACGGTTCACGGGGTGAGGGCGAACGAAAATCATTCCCGGAGAACTGAACTCTTATTTTTCTGGTAAAACTACTGGTTTTTCTCCAGAATCCGTAAATGGCACGCGCTTTGCAATATCTCCTACTGGTGATTGCGGTGTGAGAGACGGCGGCGGTATCAAGACCACTCTCCGAAGTACACCGCAAGTGCCGAAAAGGAGTAATCATGAACAGCATGCCTAAAGGTCGCGTGAAATGGTTTAATGATGCCAAAGGGTTTGGATTCATTGAGGCCGAAGACGGAGTTGACGTTTTTGTTCACTACTCAGCAATCAATATGGAGGGATTCAAAACCCTTCGCCATACGGAGTGGGTTCAATACGATTCAATTGATACCCCAAAAGGACGCCAGGCCAAAAACGTAGTGCCCCTCTTGGAAGGTGCAACGACCGGAGCGATCGCCGCGGAGGTTGAGTAACTCGCAGCCACTATCCTGCCTCTATCAGTTGTATTATCAGTTCCCCTAGTCGAACGCCGGCGGATAGCCAAAACCAGCATCATCATCAATGATCCAACCTTTGAAAAATGGAAATGGATGGGCATTCAGGGGATCAAGCTCCACTTAATATAGAGCGTGTTATTCATCCCCTTTTATCACCCACTTCGCCCGTTTTCGCTTGCTAATCTGAATTTTGGCTCAGGAAGGCTTGCTTGCCTCAGGCAGGTATCCCTGAATCACGAAGTCGCAGCCCACCCATCGCCCCGTCACGCCTTGTAACCGGAGGGCACTGATGAGGAGATCAGCGCCCTCACCCTCCCAAAAGGATGGCGCCGCGCTACCGCCGATCAGAATCGGCGCAACGTAAATCACGACTTTATTGACCAGCTTCGCCTCCAAAAACGCCCCACTCAAACGCCCGCCCGCCTCAATCAACACCGAGGTCATCCCTTCAGCGCCCAGCCATTTCACCAACTCCCTCAGGTCCACTCGCCCCCTACCATCATCAGGAAGGACGACGATGCGCACACCAAGCCGCTCCAACTCCCGACGACGCTCAACCGGAGCTGCTTCGGTAACCGCAATCACAGTCGTCGGCAGCGGATCTTTGTTTGCCACTTGTCTGGGAATCTCGGGCGGATGTAACACGCGCGCCGTTGACGGAATCCGCAAATGGCTGTCCACTATGATCCTCACCGGCCGATTTACGGCTCCGGCAATCCGGGCCGTAAGCTGGGGGTCGTCCCTTAAAACGGTTCCGATTCCGGTCACGATGGCGCACTGCCTCGCCCTCAGACGATGCGCATGCCGCCTGGCTTTCTCGCTGGTGATCCACTTCGATTCGCCGCTTCGGCTCGCTATTTTCCCATCCAAGCTGACGCCCGCTTTCAGGGTTATGAACGGCCGGTGCTGCTCCTGAAAATAAAAGTAGGACTCGTTCAGCTTTCTCGATTCATCGGCCAACAATCCGCTCTCAATCTCAATCCCGGCCTCCTTTAGCTCCGCCATCCCGCGCCCGGCCACAAGTGGATTGGGGTCGGTAACGGCGGCAACGATCCTTCTTACGCCGGCCTTGATCAACGCCTGCGTGCACGGAGGTGTTCTGCCCCAATGACAACAGGGCTCCAGCGTCACATAGGCAGTAGCGCCCTCCGCCGCTTTGCCCGCCCGCTTCAGCGCCGCTACCTCCGCATGATCGGCTCCTGCGTATCGGTGACAGCCGCTGCCGACATCCACTCCAGCACGCACCAGCACACAACCGACCATCGGGTTGGGGGCGGTATAACCGGCCGATGCAAGCCTCAAAGCACGGCGCATCCACCGTTCATCTTCAGAATTGAAAGGCGCCGGTGCGTTCAATGGGGTTGAGGAGGCGTATCGTCGTGGCGCTCCGAATCTTTGGCCATTTCGTTCCAAATGGAACGCCTCGCGATCAGATAGTGACGGGTTATTTCGCGAAAATCAAGCCAGGCCAACACCACCACGATCATTAAGATTAAGAGGGCGATCGTCCAGTAGCTGCCGATGATGAAAATCTTCAAGAGGAACGCCCGCTTGGCCATAAGCGTCACCGGGTGGTAACCATGGGTTATATGGAGCGCAGGGTGATGATATCCAAAATAGACCATACCGCCCACCCACGCCAATAAAACGATCGCCCAGGTTCGCAACCGGCGCGAACGGGGACTAACTATTCGGCTGCGCTGCCACTGCATTTCAGCTCCAAGGATGTATCAACGCTTGCAAGACTGCTTTTGAGGCTCTGAATGGCGGCCGATATCCCCTCCGGATGGCGAAATATATGGGTGCCTGCCACGAATATCTCGGCCCCGGCCGCTGCCGCCAACGGCGCCGTTTCGTAGTCAATACCGCCGTCAACCTCGATCTCCACCGGATAACCATTGCGATCAATCAGTTCGCGTGCCGCCTCCACTTTCGCCAGCATGGTTCGGATGAAGGACTGCCCCCCGTACCCGGGATTGACGGTCATAATCAATAACAGATCCAGCAGCGGCAATACATATTCAACCGCGCTCAATGGGGTCGCCGGGTTGATGGCGCAGCCGCACCGCTTGCCCTGCCGCTTGATTTCAGCCAACGTCCGGTGCAGATGGAGGCATGCTTCTGCGTGCACCGTAATGCCGTCCGCACCCGCCTTCACGAAATTCTCGATCTGACGTTCCGGTTCGATAATCATCAGGTGCACATCAAAAAAAGCGCTTGATCGCGACCGTAAAGCCTGCACGAGTTGTGAGCCATAGGTGATCGGCGGCACAAAGCGCCCGTCCATCACGTCAAAGTGAAGGTATTCCGCCCCGCCCTGCTGGCAGGCGACGGCCGCCTCCGCAAAACGCCCGAAATCAGCAGCCAGTAACGAAGGTGCAATTTGATGCATCAGTAACCTTCTTTTGGATTGTAGTGATAAACGATCAAATTAGATGGCAGCACCTGGTTGCTGCCGTCATACGTTACGCGAATGGTTACGGTGTCTCCGATGTAGTGAATTTGCAGTGGTATCTTATCTCCCACCGGGTGCACCTCATCCATCACCGTATGGATCCCGCTCGCATCCTCATAAGTTATCTTTACCTCGTGAGAGGTGCTGTCTCCCGGCCCCTTTAACACATTCACCGTCACATTCAACGTGTGCACCGGCAGCGAACCGGTGGTATTGTTTCCGGTCGCCGGCGGTTGCGGGGTGGAGGGGCTCAGACTGGGAGTTACTCCACCAGGGGTGGCGCCTTGATTAGCGTTCGGTGGACTGCCGTTATTGGATCCGTTCGGGGTGCCATTGGTTGGTTGACTGGGTTCCGTGGTCGCCAGGTTATTTTGTGAGGGACTTGGTCCATCGCTCACCACGTAATTGACCACCGTGCTCGCCCGTTTCACCCGCTCTCCCTTGGTTGGAGTTTGGCTGATGATGACACCTTGTGGCACCGAATCGCTCCACTGGTGTTCCACCGATCCAGCCGATAGTCCTGCATTTTGTAAGCTGACCAGACCTTGCTGCTCCGTAAAACCCACGATATTCGGCACCTTTGCGAATTCGGGGCCGTTACTCACCCAAATGTTGATCGGGCGATCCGGCCGAATTCTTCGCCCAGCCCAATCGGTTCGAAACACCACCCCTTCCGGGTACTGGCTGTTATATTCGTAATGAGTCAACAGGATCAAATTCGCCTGTTTGGCCGCTTTTTGCGCATCAGCAATCTGCATTCCGATAAAATTCGGAACCGCCACTTCCGGTGGTGACGATATGATCGCCAAGTAAAAGGCAACGAGCAGTAAGCTGCCGGCCAGTATGATCGCTAAAACCACTCCATACGCAATTTTTAAGTAAGGTGACACCGGCTCCTCCCTCACCACCTGACGCCCGTCAGCCAACGCACCCGGTTTTTGAGATTTTGTGGCGATAGGGATAACATCCGCTGTTCGGGGTGCATTTGACGACTCGACGGCGGGCGCTCGCTTAGCCGGCGCCTCTCTAACTGAAACCGGACGGGCTGCTCCGCCGTCCATCGGGTTCCAGGATAAGGATCGCCCAAAGCGAAGCGCATCATGCACCGTCTTCAAGTCGTTCAACATATCTCCGACGCTTGCATAGCGCTGGGACGGTGATTTTTGCAGGGCGCGCATCACAATGCCATCCACCGCGCGAGGAACGCCCGGATTTCGAGACGCCGGCGATGGCACCGGTGAATTCGTATGCTTGAATGCGATCGCGGATGTTGAATCGCCGGAATAGGGAACCCCGCCGGTCAGCATCTCGAAAAGGATGATCCCCAAAGCGTAAATATCGGTTGCGACGGAGGGAGGTGAGCCAGTAGCGATCTCAGGCGCTCGATAGGGGGAGCTAACCTCAGCGATCTTGGCGACTGCGGCCGGGTTACTGTTGAGCGCTGCGCTCATCCCAAAGTCGGTGACTTTAACCGCGCCTTCCGGACTGATTATGATGTTTTGCGGCCTGAGGTCACCGTGGACGATCCCAACGTTATGAGCGGCTTGAAGCGCCTCACCGATTGCAATGGTGAAATCCACCGCGGCTGAGAGAGAAAACGGAGCGATGCGCAATATCCGCTCTTTTAGATTGATCCCTCTTACGAATTCGGCGATCAGATAATGGTAGTCGCCCGCCGCTCCTGGTTCTAATATGGGGCAGATGTTGGGGTGATTGAGATTGGAATATACTACCGGGATGCGGTTCAGACTTTTTACGAAGTCAGGATCCCTCGACCATTCCGATTTCACAAGCTTTATTGCAACCACACGGCGGTTGGATCGGTCCCTCGCTTTGTAAACGGCGAAAAATACGCTATCCCCAACCCGTTCCAGTAGCTCAAACTGCTGGCTCACCAGCCCGGTTATGGGCGCTTCACCACTCATCATGTCACACCTATTGGATTCGTTCCAGGCGCCGCAAAATTCGCAGTGCAATCCATACCAGCCCTGCTACTAACAGGATTAAATAGACCATTGTCAATCCGGTATCGGTCAACCATTGCGGCGGTGGGATGAAATGACGATCCTCAATATTGGCGTATATCCGCCAAGACGCTCGAAGGTAGGCGGTGGCCGCCCCTAAGAACCAAATTGTACAGATAATGGCTATGAACGACTTGCCCTCTCGTTCGGTGCCATTTTTATTCATCGCAGTTTATCATTAAGCGGTTGTAAGTCAATCGGGCGCTGATCTATTTTACGCACTGATGCCGCCGGATGGCCTCGCGTAGAATTTCCACCGTCACTTCGGAAGTGACGATCGCCTCCCCGATTTTAGGAACTAGAATGAATCGCATCCGGTCAGCCACCCGCTTTTTATCCATCCGCGTCGCCTGAGAAACCGCTTCAGCCGGAATATCCAGCGGAAACTCCACTGGCAACCCCGCACTCTGCAGCAGCAACGCCACATCCTCACGAATACCGACTGGTGTTGTGCCCACCATTTCACCGATGATTAAGGCGGTGATCATTCCAATCGCCACCGCCTCCCCATGCTTATATCGGCGGTAACCGGTCACCACCTCCAACGCATGGCCGACGGTATGCCCAAAATTTAATATCGCTCTCCGACCCTGTTCCGTTTCATCTTCCGCTACAATATTTGCCTTGATCTTGCAAGAACCGGCGATCGCCCCTTGCAGCGCGGAAGGCTCTCTTCGCAGGAGGGGCCGGATAGTAGACTTTATCTCACCATAAAATGATTCACTGGCGATTATACCATACTTGATAACCTCGGCTATACCGCAGCGTAACTCGCGAAGTGGCAGCGTCTTCAAGGTCATGGGATCAATGAGGACGGCTACCGGTTGGTGAAATGCGCCCACCATATTTTTCGCAAAGGGAAGGTCAACGCCCACCTTTCCGCCGATGCTGGCATCCACTTGCGCCAGGAGCGTGGTCGGCACCTGGGCGAAGGCAGTGCCCCTCATATAGGTTGCCGCTACAAATCCCGCCACATCGCCCAGCACTCCACCGCCGACCGAAATGATCAGACTCGAGCGGTCGGCCCCCATCTCAGCGAGCCTTTGATAGAGGCGCAAGACCGTGCGCATCGTCTTAAATCGCTCGCCGGCCGGCGTCTCAATGATGAACGCCTCGCAGCCTTGATCTCTAAGGTTGTTTGCCACCGGTTGCGCGTAGGGTTCAACCAGCGCCGGATGGGTGAAGAGGAACGCGCAGCGCCCCAGCCAACATTCCTTGAGCGTTTCACCCGCCCTACCCAAACTGTCCGGTTCGACCCGGATCGTATAGCTGCGCTTCCCCAATTCCACCCGGATCTCGCTCACAACCCAATTCCCTTCCGGTACAGTGCGATCACCCGTTCGGCCGCCTCACTGACCCTCAAACCGGTGGAATCGAGCCGGTAATCGGCCGCCCGCAAATAGAAAGGCCATCGCTTGGCCAGCAGTTGCTCGAAACGTTGGGCCGGATCCTCGGCTTCCGATAAGAGCGGCCGGCTGCTGCGATCTCCCACCCGCCGTAATGCCTCCTCGGTTTGAGTTTGGAGCCAGATAACAACGCCATTCCTTCGCAAATTGTGGACGTTCGCCGGGTTTAAAATCACGCCGCCGCCGGTCGCGATGACGATACCGCACCGCCGGGAAATTCGCGCCACCGCAATCTGCTCCAAACGGCGAAACTGCTCCTCCCCATCCTCTTCAAATACTTGAGCGATCGTCTTGTCCGCCATTCTCTCGATAAGCAGATCGGTATCGGCGAAGCGAAACTGCAGTCGGCGCGCGCAGACTCGGCCTACCGACGTTTTCCCTGCACCCATAAACCCGATCAATACCAGATTCGGTGGATGGCGACCGAGATGTACCTCCAACCCCTCTTCGCTCTCATCCGCCAACCTTTTACTCTCCCCAGACTGGTCGCACATATCCGCGCGCCTGCACCGCCTCCCAATATCCGTTTAAATTACGAAGCAGCTCCGTCATGCTATCTCCGCCGAACTTATCCAGCATCATTTCGGTTAAAACGAGTGCGACCATCGCCTCGCCGATGACCGACGCTGCCGGTAACGCACAGACATCGGAGCGCTCGAAATGCGCTGACACCGCCTCTTTGGTCTGCATATTAACCGATTTTAACGGTGATTTCAAGGTGGAAAGTGGTTTCATCGCGGCCCGAACAACCACCGGCTCTCCGTTCGTCATTCCACCCTCCAGGCCGCCGGCATTATTGGTGCGGCGTTGGAATCCGGATGATTGGTCATAAAAGATTTCATCGTGAACGGCCGAACCGGGGCGTTTTCCCACCTCGAACCCCATTCCGATTTCAACCCCTTTAATGGCCTGGATCCCCATCATCGCGGCGGCCAATCGGCTGTCCAGCCGGCGATCCCATTGTATATGGCTGCCCAGTCCGGGCGGGCATCCGAGCGCCGCCACCTCAAATATGCCACCCAGCGTATCGCCTCGCGCGCCGGCTTCATCAATCGCGGCCATGATCCGCTTCTCAGCATCCTTATCCGCCACTCGTACCGGAGATCGCTCCGCCGCTTCGTAGATGGCCAAGTAATCCGATAACTTGGCTCTCTCTACCTCAAGCCCACCCAACATGACCACATGGCTCACGATTCGGACGCGGCATGCCAGCAGCAACTGCCGGCAGATCGCTCCGGCTGCCACCAGCGTTGCCGTATTCCGGGCGCTTGAGCGTTCCAGTATATTCCTCAGGTCTTCTTGATCATACTTCAGCATCCCGGCATAATCGGCGTGCCCCGGCCGCGCTTCAACGATCGGCGGTGGCTCTTGTGACGGCGGTTCAACGCTCATACGATCGAGCCAGTTTTCCCAATCTTTGTTGTGGATGAGCATCGTGATGGGGCTTCCGAGCGTTTTGCCGAACCGCACGCCGGAGATAAATTCGGCGCGATCGCTTTCGATTTTTTGGCGCGCACCACGTCCGTAACCACCCTGTCGCCGCTTGAGCTGGTGGCTGATTTCGTCGAAATTAATGGTTAACCCAGCCGGTATGCCCTCGATGATGGCCGATAGCGCCGGGCCATGCGACTCACCCCCGGTTAAAAATCGAAGCAACCCTTCAACTCCCTTTCCACGAATACGGCGCTTAAAACAACAAGGAACGGTCCCTATAACCGGGACCGTTCCCAATTGATCCATGCACCATTTCATTTATCACGGGAAAACCACCCGACCGAATGCCGCTATCAGCTCTGAATCACGTTCTCTCGCATTAAGGTGTTACCGTGGTTTGGCCGCCGCCGACGGTGACTGCCGAAGTGCCGGTTCCCGCATTATCGGTTAGAATGGTCGGTGTTACGAAAATCAGCAGCTCTTGATCACTCACCGTAACTGATTTGGAAGTGAAAAGGCTTCCAATGAGCGGGAGGTCGCTGAAGAGCGGAACCCGCTGAATTGAGGTCTGATCGTTTTTGGTGATCAAGCCGCCAACCACCATCGTGTCTCCGCTCTTGATACGGCGATTGACCGTCATATACTCGGTTGAAACGATCGGCGCCGTCAGGCCGCCCGGACCAGTGACGGTTCCCGTAATATCATTTACCTGCGGAAGCAAGAGCATCGTTATGGTATTATCGCCATTTATTCTCGGTATAACGGATAGCCCGGTGAAAACGGTCACCGGGATCAATTGAGTCTGTAACACAACGGTGCCGTTGCCCGCCGCGACCGGACTCTGAATGAATACCGGCTCCTGGGTGCCAATCTCGATTGAGACCGGCACATTGTTCATTGTCGTTACGACCGGCGCATTGACCAGTTGGCCCTTGCCTTCGGTTAAGGTCGCCCTCAGTTGGGCCACCACATTACCAGTCGCATAGTTTAGATATACCGGACCGGCTGCAAAGCCGGAGGTACCGGCTTGCAAGTTAGCATGAGAAAGGGTCCAGTTAATACCAAATGTCTTCAGATCGTTTTGTGAGACGGTCACAAACTCCGCCTTGATCATGACCTGCTTCGGCGCCACATCCAGCAATCGAACCAACTCTTTAAACTGCCGGATCGCCTCATCGGTACCGCGGACGATAATGCTGTTGTCCAAGTCGTATGCGATCGGCGCCTCCATGCCGTGCGGCAACAGTTGAGTTGCGGCCGCGCCGGCGCCACCTACGCCAGCCCCTCCTCCGGCGCCCAATCCGCCGGCCAGTCCGCCTGCACGACCACCGTATCCACCACCACCGCCATATCCGCCGGCGCCACCACCGTATCCTCCTCCCCGAAAGCCGCCGATCTGTCCCGCCTCTTCAGAAGAATTGGGGGCTCGATTTGCCGACAAATTCGGTGAGCTGCTCGGTATCGGCACCGATGGAGGAACCGCCTGGTTTGTCTGGCTCACCGTTTGTGCCTGGTTCATCATCCACGGTGCCACGTTTTGCCACACCGGTCCCGGAGTAAATGAGGGCATCGCCTGCTGTTTCAAGTCATTCAGCGTTCCCTGATTCAATCCCAGGTAAGCCAATATCTCGCTGGGCGTGCTGTTTTGAAGGTGTATCGCCACCGTTCGCATATGCACCGGCGCAGCGGCTGGCTGTGGATTGGACGACACCCCACTATTATCCTTTGGCTTTTCGTCTTTAAATGCGCCCTTAGGCCCGATCAGGTATACGTCACCCTCCTTTTTAAAGGACGCACCCGCCGCATCGCACATTAACTTCAGCACCTGATCAATCGGCATATTGGTCAGGCTGAGCGTTACCCTTCCGTAAGGATGATCGCTTGCTTCGATTACGATGTCAATACCGGTTTGCAGCCGC
>JAKBZR010000033.1 GCA_021842405.1 bacterium | reverse complement strand
ATCTATCGGGTGCGATCCACTGAACGGTTCACCGCGATCCGATATAACCAGGTCGCAAAGCGGGCCGTTCGATTGAATTGATGAAATGAGCGATAGACCTGCACGAATACATCTTGCGTCACATCCTGCGCCTCGGCCGCATTGCCCAATATGCCGTACACGATTCGGTAGACGTAGGATTGGTATTTGTCGAAAAGCGCATCGAAAGCGGTGGTGTCGCCGCCCAAAAAACGCTCAACCAGAGAGGCATCGGTATCAATCGGCATTTCAGCTACTCTGCCGACGTTCACTTGGGTACCCAGTTTGTATCCCGCAATCGCCTGCGCTCCGTTTCTCATCGGATCGTCCTTCGCCCCCATTCAACCATTTTAGACGAGTTCAAGCGAGCGATGGTTACAGGCGAGGCGCAACGAGATCCTTCCGTGAAAAATTACCACAAACCGGCATCGCGATGGTCTTATTGAAATGTCCTACCGACTTCAGGTCTGTGGGAATTATATCTCGTTAGTGGCGATTCATGAAATTGCCACTACAATGGGCGAAAACCATCCATCTTAATTATCCAGTTTAATTTCCCTTCACAGCAAGGAATTTAGTTCAATCGGGTCTAAGTATCAATCTTTGAGCCGGTTGAGCGATTTATCAAAGAAAGGCGGTTTACATCATATTGAAAAGGCGTGAGTTTTTGCTGGGCACGGCCGGCCTAATCTCCTCACTGGCGCTTGAAAATGAGGGAGCACAAGCCGTTGAAAGGGATGAACCATCGGCCCCGTCCGGCGCTCCGTATGATCTACGCTGTGAATACCGGGTCAACCCCCTCGGCCTGGATGAGCGGTCCCCGCGCCTTTCTTGGAAGCTCAACGACCCACGCCGTGGAGCCAGGCAGACCGCTTACCGCGTATTGGTCGCCGGCGATGCGAGCTATTTAAATCGGCATCAAGGAGAAATTTGGGATTCCGGTAAAGTAAGTTCTGAAAGGTCGGCTCTCATCGAATACAGGGGATCGGAGCTGAAGACAGGCCGACGATATTACTGGAAGGTGCGTATCTGGGATCAAAACGGACAAGCATCTCCCTGGAGCGAGCCGGCGTGGTGGGAGATGGGTTTCCTCCAGCCCTCCGATTGGAAAGCGCACTGGATCGGCGCCGTCGGAGAACAACCGAAGCAGCCCCCATGGACCTGGGGCGAATGGATCGGCAACCCGGTCGAAGCGGAGGCAAACCGCACCGCCTATTTCAGGAAAACGTTCACGCTGCCGGCCGGCGTCACCGTCCACGATGCAGAGATCCGCATCACGGCTGATGACCGCTTCACTCTCTCCATCAACGGCAACGAGATCGGTTCCGGCAGCGACTGGAACATGATCTATTCGTACCGTGTCGGCAGCTTGCTGCGGCCGGGGAAAAATGTCATTGCGGCGGCGGCGGTGAATGACGGCGGCCCCTACGGGCTTCTCTTCAGCCTACAGGGACACCTGTCAAACGGAAAAGTAATTTCAGAACTATCGGATGCCGACGTACGCACCAGTGCGGTGAAATCGCCCGGATGGGAGCTGCCCTCATTCGACGACAGCGGTTGGGATAAGCCGGAGATCATCGCCCCGTATGGCGGCGGTTCCTGGGGGAAGGCCGGTGAAATCCACCACCCCGCCCGCTCGATCATGCTCCGTAAGGAGTTTCAAATCAGCAAGAGAGTCGCCGGCGCCCGAGCTTATGTGACCGGGCTTGGATCTTACGAGCTGGTGATGAACGGGCGAAAAGTCAGCCCAGACCTGCTTTCTCCGGGCTGGACGAACTATCCCACCGACCGCTGGACAACCCATCAACAACGAATCTCCTATCAAGTTTACGATGTGACCACACTCATTCGGCATGGGCAAAATGCGGTGGCCGCAATCTTGGGAAATATGTGGTGGAGCAGCGGGTTGGGCCCCGATCAGGGCTGGTATTACAGTGAAGGGCCGCTCCGATTTCTGTTGCAACTGGTCCTGCGCTACACCGACGGATCAGAGAGCACCGTGATAACCGACAGCTCCTGGACCGCCCACGATTCGCCAATTGTGTACGATTCCATGTACAACGGTGAAACCTATGACGCGAGATTGGAACAGCCGGGCTGGGACCTGCCCCATTTCAGCGGCGACGGGTGGGTGCCCGTTCACCTATTGGACAGTCCGCCGATTGGTCGCCTGGTCGCGCAGCGAGAGGAGCCGATTCGCTGCACTCAGGAGCTGAAGCCGGTTTCCATCAATCGGCTTTCGGGTGGGTCTTATGGGGTGAATTTCGGACAGAATTTCGCGGGTCGGGTTCGGCTGCGGGTGAGCGGACCGGCCGGCGCCAAAGTGGTCTTACGGCACGCTGAAGTACTCAACCCGGATGGCACCCTCTATACCGCCAACTTGAGATCGGCACGGGCGACCGACACCTACATCTTAAAGGGCGATGGGGTGGAGGAATGGGAGCCGCGCTTCACCTACCACGGTTTTCAGTATGTTGAAATGATCGGCTTTCCCGGAACGCCCGACTTGGAGACGCTGACCGGCCGCTTCATCCATACGGCAGCGCCCTCTACCGGAGGGTTTGAGTGCTCCAATGAGCTGATCAACCGGATCAACCACAACTGCCTATGGAGCTTGCGGTCCAACATGTACAGCGTCGCTACCGATTGCCCTCAACGCGACGAGCGGCTTGGCTGGATGGGGGACGCGCAGGTGGAATCGGATGCCTGCTGCTGGAATATGGAGATGGCATCCTTTTACTTCAAGCGAATGGATGATATCACCGATGGGCGGTTGCCGAACGGCGCGGTGGAGAACATCAGCCCGCCGATCGTCGTGATCGGGCCGGCCTCGCCGGCCTGGGGCGATGAGGCGGTTCTGATCCCATGGTTCACCTACCTGCATTATGGGGACGGCCGGATCATCAAGCGCTATTTCGATACGATGGTGGGATGGATCGAGTACATGCGGGCCAACAGCCAGGGCGGCTTGCTGTTTGAAGCGGGCGGGTTCGGCGATTGGGTATCGGTGGTGCCGTCACCGGCCGAGCCGATCGCGGCCGCCTATTTCTATTACGATTGCATGCTGGTATCCAAAATGGCTAAGGTGATCGGTCGCGAAGCGGAGGCGACGAAATACGCGGATCTGGCGATAAAAATTGCCGCTGCCTTCAACGCAAAATATTTTGATCCGAAGACCAACAACTACTTAAGCGCCACTCAGACCGCCGATGTGGTGCCGCTCGCTTTCGGGTTGGTGCCGGCCGATCGAAGGGCGGCGGTGGCGGCAAACATCGTGCGGGATATTGCAGCGCGCGGCAACCACCTCTCCACCGGGCTGGTCGGCACCGCTTACCTGCTGCCGGCGCTGGAGGCAACCGGCCACCACGATGTCGCCTATGCGCTGACAACACAGACCACCTATCCCTCGTGGGGTTATATGGTGAAAAAGGGCGCCACCACCATGTGGGAGCTTTGGAACAGCGACACTCAAGGCCCCGCGATGAACTCGCGGAACCATATTCTGTTTGAGGAGATCGCGGCCTGGTTTTACGAGCATCTGGCCGGCATCCAGTACGAATTCGAGCGGCCTGGCTTTAAACATTTCACGATCCACCCTCAGCCGGCCGGTGATCTGAAATGGGTTCGCGCCTCTCACCGAACTCAATACGGCCTGATTGCGGTGCATTGGAAACTGGAGGAGCGCCGCTTTACATTGGCCGCGCTGGTGCCGCCCAATACCAGCGCAACCATCAATGTTCCAATCTTGGGCAACCGAAATGCAGCGATATGGGAAAGCGGCAGACTTCTGGTTCATAACGGTCAGGCCGTTGGACATGATGAAGGGATAACCTTCAAAGGGATGAGCGATTCCTTTGCCGCCTTTGAGGTGGGGGCCGGTCACTACCAATTTGTGGTGGAATAATCATGGTAGGGCTTATGGCCATAAGCCCGAATGAGTTCAGTTTTATGGGAATGATTTTCGTTCGACCCCCATCCTGGTCTGGGAGAAGAAGGGGGGCTTGGGAGTGCATTAGGCCGACCCCCATCCTAGCCTTCCCCCTGGGAGGGGGAAGGGATTCGGACTGGGTTTTGGCGATTACTACGTTGCATCACATGCTTGCCTTCCCCCTCGCAACCGTTCCGTGCTCCTTCCCCCTCCCAGGGGGAAGGCCGGGATGGGGGTTGACGGGTGTACTCTAATATTTACCCTTGTTTCTTCCATTGATTGACTCGTACCCCATCCTGGCCTGGGAGAAGAAGGAGGGTTGGGGTGGGGGGCGACCAATGCTGCTATAAAACATTCCCATAAAATTGAACTCTTTCGGGTTGAACATATTGGGCGATCGTTGTATACTGGTGGACAAGGCAACGATAATTGCTTTGAGAAGATTTAACGCCCTATCTGACGTGCATTGACAAATGAGGTAAATCCGATGAAACTAAAAATCGCAGCTCTGGTATTTGTGTTGGTATCAGCAACATCAACTGCAGCTCTGGCAATAGCGGCGCCCAGCGGAGCGGAGGCAGGCGCCAACTCGCTGGCCATGCAGCTTATCAAGCAGGTCCAGGCCACCTACAACAAGATTCACTCCATCCACCTCCAAAGCACCTTGGTGATCAGCGCGATGGGCCACAAGGAGGCCATCAACAGCTCGCTGGCCTTGATGCGTCCGAACCGCATGATCGCCAAAATGATCGAATCGGCGGGGAGCAACAAAACAACTTGGGTTATTTGCAGCGACGGTCGCCGGCTGATTACCTACAGCTCGGATTACGGTCAATACACCGCCGAGACCTCGCCGACTGATATCTCCAAATTCGATATGAACTCGACGGGGATCAACGCCATGTCGCCGTCGGTTCAATTGACCCTGAGTCTGTTGGCGGGCGGCGCCGCAAGTCAAAACGCATTCAAGGACATAATGGCTCAGTCAGCGGTGTCGGTATCCAGCCAAGCTTTGGACGGAGTGGACTACCGGGTTATCGCGTTTAAGCCCAGTGCGGATCAAAACGCACCCGCGAATTCGGCGCTGGAGATCTGGATCAACTCGAAATCGGATTTGCTCAGCCGATTGGTAATGAATGCCCCTCCCGCCAAGATGACCGAGGACGTAAAGGTTCTCTCCCTCAATCAGCCGCTGCCGGCCTCGCTATTCAGCTACAAGCCGCCCAGCGCCGCGAAAAAGGTGGCCCAGTTCACCAGCCCGGAGCAGCAGTCCGAAAAGCAGGTGGCCGCTAGATACGTGGGGAAGCCGGCGCCGGACTTTACGCTCAAGGATCTGAGCGGCAAGAGCGTGAGCCTCTCCAGCTTAAAAGGGCATCCGGTGCTGCTGGATTTCTGGGCAAGCTGGTGCGGTCCCTGCCAGATGACGATGCCGATCTTTCAGCAGCTTCATAAAGATTTCGCCGGCAAGGGATTGATCGTAGTGGGGGTGGATACCTGGGACACGCCCAAGGGGTTTGGCGCCTGGCAAAAGGAGAACGGCTCTATGTACACCTTTATGATCTTAATTGACCCGGCCGGTCAGTCCCAGCCCGATAAAAGCATCGCCGGCACCCTCTATGATGTGACCGGAATACCGACCACGTTAATCATTGATAAGAATGGGATCGTTCGAGGCTACCTGGTCGGCGCCCATGAAAAGCAGTCGTATCTGGATGCATTAAAGCAGGTGGGCATCGAGTAGTACTAAGTGATTGTTGAAAAATACAGCAGCATCCACCGGATCGTCATTCCGGGGCCGCAGAGCGGAACCCGGAATCCAGTTGAGTATCTATCGGAAATGAGAATGCTTCGCAGTCGAAAGAGTTCAATTTTCGGGGAATGTTTTCTAGCAGCATTGGTCGCCCCCCACCCCAACCCTCCCCCACGAGGGGGGGAGGGAGTTGATTATTGCTATAGAGGTAAAAGCCTGCTGCTTAAATTACCCAGAGAACTGAACTCATTCTCGCAGTCTTGTCATTGCGAGCGACCGCAGGGAGCGAAGCAATCCCCTTCCGAAAAGATGAGATTGCTTTGTCGCCGCTACGCGGCTTCTCGCAATGACAATAGAATATCAGTATTTATACCTGCCGAAAGTCAAGGAACTGGATTCCCGCCATCCACTCCACTGGAGTGGAGCCATGCGGGAATGACGGTGCGGCGGTATCCAACAATTTTTCAACAACCATTTATCGGTTTTCCAAAATCAGCAAGTTGCCGCTGTTGGAATGGAGGTTGATCGCGCCGGTGCCTTTGCCCACCACCCCGTCATATCTTCGATCCGATTGCAGGTTGGAGATTGAGGGTAAGCTGCACTGCGCCTTGCCCGACCCGCTCTCTATATGAATTTTAGAATCGCTGTCGGCCGGAATCTCCAGCCGGATGTCACCGGAGGTGGTGTCTATCTTTAAGTTGCCGTTAAACGGCTCTTGAACGCCGATTTCCACCATTCCGGAAGTGGACGATACGGTTCCGGAATGGAGCTGGTTGGATTTTACCGCAATGTCACCGGAAACCGTCTCCAGATCGAGATCACCGATCAATCCACTCGCCCGAATGTCTCCGCTGACGGTATCGGCATTGAGATGGACCGGCTGGCCGGAACCGGCGCGCTCCAGTCGCACGCATCCGCTGACGCTGTTTAAATTGTAATCGCCGCTCTCGACATCCTCCATCAAGATGTTCCCGCTCACCGTGCTGACCGTGCCGCCGCTCGACCACTTCGTGGCGGAGAGCTGACCGGAAACCGAATTGACGCTCCAGATGCCGCCGCTCAGCGCATCGGCCTTAATATTGCCGCTGTGGGTCTCTAGTTTACCGCCGCCGGAGAGGTTGGAGACGGTGATATCGCCGGTTGTGGATATCACCTCCGCAACACCCGATAGATTGGAAATCTGCACTATACCGAAGGTGGTTTCAACCTGCACTACCACCGAAGCCGGCACCCGCAGGTTTAAATGGGCTCGACCCCGGCGAAACCCCTCCGGTGCCTCCACCTTTATCGTAACCTCATCGGCTTCATCGCTGCCCGGGTTGGATTGCACGGTGCACAGCAGTGCGATAAAAGCCAGCTTGAATTCCTCGTCGGAGGGCGCCCAAACCTTTTTCTCAATATCCAGCTCGATCCGATCGCCGCCGCCCTCCACCGTCACTTCCCCGAATGGATTGGCGATATTCAGCCGACCGTTTGGCGATATAGCGGCCTCTTTGTGCTCCGTCTCGGTGCGCACCGGATGTCCGGGCGGAGGCTCGGGCGGCATATCCCCTCCGCCCTCCCCATAAAAGCGGAATCGGGAGCCAAACTCCTCCGCCCAATTCATTGAACGGGATATGGAGCGCTCGATGTTTTCCCGGATGTCTTTTGCCATTCTCTCCGGATCAATTTTGCTGACCGCATCCTGCACCTCACGCTGGATCGCCTTCAGGTCGGGCAAGACCGTTTTCGATCCCCACTTAAATGAAAAGGACTTCGGCGATCCCTCCGGTGGAATGTCACCCTCCGGTGGAATGTTGCCCTCCGGTGGAACGCTCTTCGGTTGAGCGGAGGACGATGACCCCTCAGGTGGGGCTTGGGCATAAGAACCGGGCGATGAAGTTCCACTCAGTGCGCTGATGAGCCGCTCCGCTTCTTGAGCGGTAATCTTCCCATCCTCCAGCAGCTTTAAGATATGCGATACATGCTCATCCATCACTTCAGCCTCCTAACGTGAAATGGAAGGGCGATCAGACGATCCATCTCCCTCAACGAACCGTTACGGTTGGCACGCCGTTCTACTTTTCATTACGAATTATCAACTCTTTCCTACCGCAACCACCTTTCCCAACCAGAGCCGATTTATTTGCTCAGTGGAGATCGTTGCGCCCGAAAAATCAATGATGGTCAGCGTCTTAATTTTATCCATATCCAACCGGTCGTTTGTGTCCTGCGAATCTTGGGCCGGCGTGAAGTCGCTGTATTTTAATTGAAGATGCTGTACCTGATCACCGCCGGGCATATTGATCGTTGAATTATATTTTCCACCGTCCGTTTCTTCGAGCTGCACGACTAGCGTGGCAGCTTGCGAGGAGGCCATGTCGAACTGCAACCGGCTGGTCAGCGTTAAATGATACGGATGCATGTCATGGATCAGCGCGACGATCCGATTCGGCCCCTGTTCATATTCCGCCAGCAACGATGGTTGTTTAAGCGGACTGTCCGCCGATTCCTGTTTCAATGTGACGCCCCCTATCCCAATCCAATTTACCTGAGGACGACTGTAATCCGAAATGACCACGTTTGTGCCCGATACCAACTTGGTGGGTAAGGCAGCCTGGCTGATAGTCAGGTGGCTCAAATAGAAGGTGTGCTGCCCCATCGGAGCGTTGATCACCGCGGCCAGATTGGAATTTTTGACCTTGGAAAGGAGTTGGTAGAGGTCGAATATGGTGATGGCTTGAACTTGATCCAGATCCAACTTCCCGTCTGGATCCGGCGGGTCGGTTGCTTCGGTTCCCAACCCGAAATCCGAAGGCGCCAGCGCAACTTCCTGCCACTGATCTTTCGGAGCGGTAAAGGTGGCGTTGTACCTTCCACCATCCTTCTCGCTAAGTGAGACGATAACGGCGGCCGTATGATCGCACTTGATCCAGAAATGAAGCGACTTCATCCCCGCCAATCCATCCGGCGTCGGCAAAGTGGCCGCACTAATTGAAGAGCCATCTATCGGATAGTGGAATGCGAGCGCACCTTTAGCGCCCATGGGGTTAACCACGTCTTGCTCCAGATCAACTGAACCACCCTCTCCCATCGAAACCCAGCCCTCGATGCTGTTGGTGAGCGGCTGGTTTACCAGCGCGGTTTCATTCGGGGATAAGACAAGTCCACCCGCGAACGCTGCCTTTTCCAGCATTCCAAATCCGGTGATCAATAGAGCTAAGGTTAAAATCCGAACCCATTCTCGTTTCCACATTTCGATCTCCTCCTGAAAAGACGAATGATATTTGATTGTCGAACCCCATCGAGAGGGGGCCTCCCGCCTCTACGCTGAAAGCGAATGGGGTAGTCGTTCGGGTTTCGGCTGAGGGTGAGACGCTGACTATTCACCGCCGCTATCACCCTATCCAGCCGTACAAATGCATGACGGAAAGACCGGAAAACCGGTTTCATATTATCCGTGTTGACGCTTTTTGCGCAACGGGCGTATAATGAATCAATGGAAGATGCAGGCATAAGCCGATGAAGTACTTCACTCAACTTCTGGGCCGATCGGCCGCGACCACCACGGGTCAGCGCCTGGGCAAAGTGCAGGATGCGGTGGTTTCGGTGGAAGGATTGTTGCCGACCATTGAATATTTGCTGGTCCAGACCACCTCCGGAGTCCGCGCGATTGCGCCGCCGGTGGATGCGATGGAGCGTGACGATCCGCTGGTCGCTGCACCGGATACGGTTACCGACTACCGCTCCCACGCCAACGATTTTTTGTTGAGGCGCGATGTGCTGGATAAACAGATTGTGGATGTGCAGGGCCATCGCGTGGTGAGGGTGAACGATATCCGCCTGGCGCGGTCGGGGGAGCGCATCTGCGTGGTGGGAGTGGATGCCGGATTGAGGGCCACCCTGCGCCGGCTGGGGATTGCCGGACCGGTGGAGGCGGTGATGAAATTGATACGCCGCCCCCTTCACAGCAATCTCATCGCCTGGAACGATGTGGAGACATTAGAACGGGGCGGCGCGAGGGGGCGGATAAAGCTTAAAGTGCCCCTCGAAAAGATCGCACGGCTTCACCCCGCTGATATAGCCGAGATCGTAGCTCAGCTCAATCCGCAACAGCGCGTGGAAGTGATTGAATCGCTGGATATCGAGAAAGCGGCCGATACGATGGAGGAGGCGGAGCCGGAAGTCCAGCTTTCCATTATCGAATCGCTGGGCGATGAGAAGGCAACCGACATCCTGGAGGAGATGGAGCCGGATGAGGCGGCCGACCTACTGGGCGATCTGCCGGATGTAAGGAGCGAAGAGCTCCTGGAACAGATGGAGCCGAATGAGGCGGCCGACGTAAAAGAGCTGCTCTCTTATAATGAAGAGACGGCCGGCGGGTTGATGACGACCGAGTATATCGCCATAATCGAGACGCTTACCGCGGAAGAGACCATCAATCACCTTCGAGAGACGGCCCCCAAAGCGGAGACCATCTACTACATCTATGTGGTGGATGAAGAAGAGCGTCTGGTTGGTGTGCTTTCGCTGCGGGACCTGGTGGTGGCTCATCCGGAGACCAGCATTTCCGATATTATGGTTCGTAATGTGATTCACGTGGATACGGACACGCACGCCGACGAGGTCGCTAAGATAATCACGAAATACAATCTACTGGCGGCGCCGGTTGTAAACGAGGAGAACCGGTTGCAGGGCATCATCACGGTGGATGATACGCTGGAGCGGCTGCTGCCTCCGGAGAGAAGGCGGCGGCTCCCCACCGTCGCCCTTCAGGAGGAAGAGGAGTGACGGTCTTGTTGCAGCCGACCGCCCCGAGACCTCTATGACGCTGACACTGGGGATTGATGGAGGCGGCAGTAAAACCGAGTCGGCCGCGATCGAGGGGGCAAAGATCGTTGCGATCGCTCGCGAAGCCGGCTCAAATCAGAATTACATCGCCCCCGAACAGCTCTCAGCCGATCTGCGCCGGTCATTGGAAAAGGTATTTCAAGCGGCCGCACCCGATGAAGTAAAACGAGTTGGCATTTCAGTGCTTGCATCCGGCGACCTGGTGATCGAGCAGATTCGGAAATTTGTGCCAGGGGCCGAAATTTTTGTTTTCAGTGAATCGGACATCGCGTTCGCGCAGTGCGGCTGGTACGAGCGTCTGGGCGTTTCGGTGACGGCTGGAACCGGGTCCAGCTTCGGGGGGTTCCGGGATTGCCGGTATCTCAGCGTGGGTGGCTTAGGCGCATTGCTGGGCGACGAGGGGAGCGGCTTCGATCTGGCCATTCGCGGGATCAAGGCGGCGTTGCGAGCCATGTCATCCGATGGACGCGGCCTGGTTACGGAACTCAGCGAACGGATGTTTCAGCACTTTCAGTTAAAGCAGGCTTGGGATATTGTGAAGTTGAGCTGCCAAGCGCCCATTCCCAGGACTCGCCTGGCCTCCTTCGCGGTCGAGGTGGTGGGAGCGGCTGAAAACGGCGATGGAGTGGCCGTCCAAATTTGCGAGCGGATCGCTGAAAGCCTGGCCGGCGATGCGCTTCATCTTTGCCGCCAGCTTTTTCAAAGTGATGAACCATTTCCGGTTGCGCTGGCCGGTGGAGTGCTTCAGGGCAGTCGGCTGATCAGCAATCGGGTAAGGGAGCGGATCCTCGAACCATTTCCAAAGGCAGATGTCAGAATCGCCGCCATCCCGCCAGCGGTGGCGGCCGCGCGATTGGCGGAAGCGGCCGATGAAGGTAAAATGAGGGGGTGGGGGTAATTGGTGGAACTTTCATATACCCCCATACGTATTTTGAGATACAGGTCCCCGCAATACTTAGCAAGGATTAGAGTTTTGGAGCCCATTCCAAAGCCAAATGGAGGTATGTAATCTATGAGTAGCGCCACTGCTGTCACCACCACCGATTTTGAGCAAGAGGTCTTACAGTCCGAAGTTCCGGTTATGATTGACTTCTGGGCGGTGTGGTGCGGCCCTTGCCGGTTGATCGCGCCGCACGTGGATGCGGTATCAGCCGACTATCAGGGCAAAGTGAAAGTTCTAAAACTGAACGTGGATGAGGAGCCGGAGATCGCCCAGAAATACGGCATTATGTCAATCCCAACCCTTCTGTTTTTTAAGGGCGGCAAGGTGGTTGGCCAGATCGTCGGCGCGGTTCCAAAGTCCACCATCGTACAAAAGTTAGAAACCATCCTTTAAGATAAAAGGCTTCCGGTACGTTCAGCAGGATTGGCGGGGAAACGGTCGCCTTCATCCCCGCCACCAATTCGGCCTGAGGTCGATTCACCACCCACCAATCACGGTTCAGACAATTAAAAGGTTATTGAAAAATTCGCTGGATACTGCCACCTCGTCATCCCCGCCTGCCTACCGCAAGCAGGCCGGAATGACGGTCTGATGGATGTTGAAAAATACTGTAACATCCATCAGATCATATAAGAATAACTGGTCTACGTGCCGCCGGGCCGGCTTTGAGGCTCCAGGTTTCCGATGGTCAACGCAGACCACCGCAGCCATTTAGCGTGGCCGTCCACGAAGGTAACGTTGTCGCCCGCATGATGCCTCGTCATCGTTTCGATGAACGATTCGCTGCGTTGAGCTAAGATTTGCGAGGCCGTCCAATAATCCATATTCCATTCATCGCAGCATCCCTCATTGCTGAATACGAGGCGCGCGGCAATACCATTGGCTGAATTGCCGCTGTAATCCGCCCATGTACCGCTAAGCTGTGATGCACTGTCGGCGAGCATAAACGTGCGAGCCACCTGGGGTATGCCGGCCAGCGCATTACCGGTATTGCCGCCGGTCAACCACTCGTTGAGAGCATAAGAGACGAAGTGCGGATTACAATCATCCCAGAAGTTGCAGCCTTGTCCCGTTATCGGGTTAAACGGTCCGAACAGGTCGTTTCTGCCTCCGTCATCGCTACAGTTGGCCCAGGCATCGTCCCAATTCAGGACATCATCGGGACACTGATAGATACCGAAGTTCTTCACGTAGGGATAGATCGCCATCGTCCAGAAGGCGGCCGAATCGCGTGGCGCTCCGGCATTGCCGCCGTTGCAGAAGAAATTCCAGTTCCAGTGGGGAAAATGCTCGTCGTAATCTGTCGTATACATCTGCATACCCAGGTTGAGCTGTTTCACATTGGATAGGCATGAGATCGTTCGAGCTTCCTCGCGGGCTTGCGCAAAAACAGGAAATAGAATAGCAGCTAATATCGCTATGATAGCGATAACCACGAGGAGCTCGATCAAGGTGAATCCACCTTTTTTCATCAGTGAAAATCCTTTCTTTATAGACTGATTGGATGGGTGCTTATGTGGTTGTTGAAACAATCGCCGAAATCCGTCGCTTCGTCATTCCCGCGAAAGCGGGAAACCAGTCCGATGCTGATGTTCTTGCTTATAGGCTCCGCTTCGCGGCCTCAGAATGACGTCCCGCTGGGTATCGCTCTATTTTCAACACCAACTTATGAGGGATTTAATAAAGAATTATCCCCCTTCGGAAAGTAAAACTTCCCTTAAAGATTCCTCCCCTTAAGGTTTTGAGCCGCCGGGCGGTATCGGCGCTGTGGCCTTACTCGGCGGTCCCCCTCCTCCCGGCGCCTTGTTTCCGAACATCTTACTCATGTTCGCTCTCATTTCCGGCGTCATACCGCTGCCTCGACCGCCTGCGCCGGTATAGCGCCAGACAAGAAATCCGGCCACCACCACGATAATCGCAATGATAACCCAGGCCACTACCGGTGAAACCTCTTTTTTCATTGCCTATTCGCCTCCTCCTCATTGCCGTTCGATCTCATTTCCGCCTCCGCTTTGGTTATCATTTCCTCTCCGCAAAGCATCGTCTGATCAACTAACGAAGTGAACTGTCCTCTGTAAGGACACTTAACCGAGCGGCACCGATAACGAGTAAGAGTTCAGTTTTGCGGGAATAATTTTCGTTCGCCCCCGCCCCAGCCCTCCCCGAGGGGGTGCAGGGGTAAAGCCTGCTGCCTAAATTACCCAGAGAACTGAACTCGTTCGATAACGATGCTCAATCATTTTATAACAGATATTTGTGGTTTGTCAAGCGGGAGATGAAGCGAAAACCCTATAATTTTAAAACGCAAATATCGTCATTTTCATCCGAAATATTGCCACATTATTGCGCCTGCGGTAAGGGTGCCAACGGCAAGCCGCTCTCCCTGGCTCCCTCTCAAAGTTTGACGAGGGGAAGTTATGGCGAGGTGGTGCTGGCGCAGCGCGCGCACGATGCGCCGCTGCCCAGACTTATCTCCGGTGAGCTACAGGTGAGGGACGTGGAACGGGTAATAGTTCAGTTTTACGGGAATGATTTTCGTTCGACCCCACCCCAGCCCTCCCCGCAAGCGGGGAGGGAGTTTAGCGGCGGTGCTTTTATCTTGCCCCCCAGTCCTTCTTAATCCCCTCCCCCCTCGGAGGGGGAAGGAAGCCGGATACTTTCTTCTGCCCCCTCTCCGAGTTCGGAGAGGGGGTTAGGGGGTGAGGTGATTTACCCGTTCACTTTTTATTTTCCGCAAAACTGAATTCATTCGGGATTCACTTCCACACCATCAATCACCAAAGCGGCACTAAACTGACACCCTCGGCTCACGCTTCCGAACCGGAGGATCGCGTGATCTTCATCAGACCGTCACACCGTTTCATGGATAAAGCGGTAGTTGAAACGGCCGGCCGGGGCGCTGTCCCCGATGTACCAGAGATCGTTGATATCGCCGCCGATCGGGCAGTTATCCACCCAGTGAAAATCGAACACGGTTCGGCGCCCATTATCCAGTTTCAGGATCGCGCGCGGCACTTCGATCACCATCTGATTGCCGGTCGCTCGATATTTCACCTCCCATTCATTGCCGCTGGAAATGTTTTTCACGGTGGTGGTTGTGGCGCCGATAACCCGCTGGTTCACCACATAGTCAAATCCATGCCAGCCGTTGCTGTAGTTGAGGTCGGAGTTGATCAGCAGCAGCATCCAGTTCGGATCAGTATGCGGCGACAACGGTTGGGCGGTGCGAGCGTAAAAGAAGAGGTTGTGTTGATCGCAGGCAACCTTCGCCAGAACGATATCGTTGCGGCCGGAATCGTCCCTGTAATGGAGGTCGCCCCAGCCTTTCCAATCACGATGAATCACGTCACCGATATCGTCACGGTACTCCGGCGTGATTTTTTGCCAGGCCGCGAACTGGCTTGCCGGCGGCATCGTATGAAAACCGCGCGCGATCGGTATGGGGCGCACCCCCTTAAATCGCCGGATGCCGCTCACCATCTGAAGATAGTAGGTGTCGCCGTAACCGCCCTTCATCGGCATCGCATCCCGGCTGAACTCCTCGTTGTAGTTATCCACGAAGAAGGTGTCGCCCGGCTTGAGCGCCCGCCCCATGAAGTTCATCTGCTGGCCCGGTTTCACGATGAATCGCTGCGCGACCCACTCGTTCCAGCCGGTAATGAATAGAAAATCGGGGTCGAGTTTGAGCGCTTGCTCCAACTGCTCATTGAAATAGGGACCGCTTTTCACATCAGCGGCGATGAAGTCACGGTTCAGCGGCGGCTCGGCACCGTTGTGAAAGCTGCGGCCGATGTCGTTGACGGGGTGCGAGGCGATGGAGACCGGCACCTCTTCAGCCACGTTTGGGTTGGTGTGCCAGCCGTAGCGCTGGGGGTAGCTGTCGATCCACTGCCACTTATCTTGGCCCGGGTCCCATGCCCAGGAGTAGCGCCAGGTGAAATAATCGCGGATGTGCGGGTCAATCGGCGAGCCGCCCGGCAGCTTGGCGCTGATGTCGCCCAGAATGAGCGGCTTGCCCTCCCAGTAAAACCAGAGGTCGGGATAGAGGTTTTTTGAATAGAAGTTGTTGTATAGGCTCGTTACCGTTTCGGCGCCGGCGGCATGGGTCACGTAGGCGATCTGCGGGGTGGCGTTACCCTGCTCGCGCATCCGCATAGCGACTTGGCAGAATGCGTGCACCTCATCCGGGTAGGTAAATGCATTGGTCACATCAAACAGCAGCACATCCACGCCGGCCGCCTGCAGCATCGCGATGTTGTGCCGAATGACCCAGGGGTCATTGGCCAAAAAGTAGCCCACCGCCGGCTCTCCCCACCAATGGAAGGCGCCTTCCGGGCCGTAATCGGGATGGCTGGGGTTGGCGGCGATCAATTTGGTGTTGTCATAGGGACCGGGCGTTCCGTGCGCCCCGTGCCAGATGAAGTAAAAGATGCCGACAAAGCGATTCTTGCGAGGGGCGGGCGCCTCGGTTGAAGAGGGCAGTGCTCGCCCCAGCGCGTCGGTGGCAACCCAAGTGTCGGAATAGAGATCGCGAAACCGCTTTCTGGCCTTTGGAACGTCCTTGGTGGTTAATAAGGTTGAACCGATGCCGAGGCTCAGCATCGTACCTCCTAAAAATTCACGGCGCGTTAATGGATGGCGCATGGGTTATTCCTTGGAGCGGTGGTGACCGCTCTAAAATTTAAATACTTTACGCATGAAATTTACCTCATCCCGTAAGAGTTCAGTTCTCTGGGTAATTTAGGCGGGTGTTGCAGGGCGGTGTGTCTTGACCCCCATCCCGACCTTCCCCCTGGGAGGGGGAAGGAGCACGGAACGGTTGCGAGGGGGAAAAGAGTAGGACAATTGTAGAGTTGAGCAATCGTAAGGTGGAAGGCCGGGGTGGGCGAACGAAAATCATTCCCACAAAACTGAACTCATTCCCTCCTACAACTCATACCGATATTTCACCTATTTATGGTTTAATTTCTACAATCATTCTTAGCGTATATTAGTCAAGACCAGGACCCGTAAGGAGATTTATCAGCTCTTACGCCCCCGGTCATCTATCTCAATGCGGGAGCAGGGTTAGAAATCATCAATCCCTTCCCACTCAGCGGAAAGTTAAGGGGGGGATGTAGTAAGTTGGGTTTAGGCTGCATCGGTGAGCTCTTGAGTGGGATGCTCGTTGACGGCTTCCAATTTGATCGTTTTGAGTATGGAAAAAACACTTCGATTTGTCCGCCAGGTAGTCAGCGCCTACATTCTGGATGATTGCCGGATGATGGCGGCCGCGATCGCCTACTACGTGCTGCTTGCACTGGTGCCGGCGCTGCTGCTGGCGATCGGCGCGCTGGGCATCGTGATGGGTAATTCGGTGGAGTCGCTACACGCGATCCGGATGTTCCTGACACGCAACCTGCCGGTCGGCCCTCAATTTATCAAATATATGGTGCGGGAAATCGTCACCGATCGGCAAATTTTGGGCGGGGTTGGGTTGGTCGGCGTCTTATTATTAGCCAGCCAGGTTATGGTTAATTTGGAAATTGCGTTTAACCGGATCTGGGTGATTGACCGAAATCGCTCCTATGTATGGCGCCGGCTTTACGGCCTTGGGATCACGATACTGGTGCTGTTAATATTGATTTTATCGTTGCTGCTTTCGGGCCTTTACACCTACATTCGCCATTTCAAGTTGCCGGGTCTCTCCATTGCCCCCGATCGCATTCCGATCCTGTGGAGTTTGGTCGGCACCCTGACGCCGCTTGTGCTTTCGGTGCTGATGTTTTCAATTCTGTATAAATTGGTGCCGCACCGCCGCACCTCCTGGAAAGCCTCGCTGTCCGGCGGACTCTTTGCCGGGCTTTGCTGGGAGATTGCGAAGTATCTCTTCACCTTTTATTTGGTTCACTTCAATTCGTACGCCAAGCTATACGGCTCCTTGGGCAGCCTTTTCATTTTGCTGTTCTGGGTCTACTATTCGTCAACCATTTTGCTGGTCGGCGCCGAGATCGGCGCGATTTGTGACCAGCACAAAGTCTGCCCCGTTGAAGTAAGGGAGACGATTCAGCTCACCTCGCCGCGGCAAAAAGGGGACGGCAAAGGCGACAAGGATTACACCGGTCGAGGCATTTAATGCGTATCGGCACGACCTCGATCCCCTGCGCGTGCGCCGTCTCCACGAAATGGTCGGCGGCGTTCCACGTCCCTTCGCCCTTCTTGGGCTCAATGGATATCCAGCCGGGGCCGCCGGTCCAGTAAAAGGGGGGCGCGACCAACCGATGCCCATCCGCTTGCTCAGTGAGGAATCTACCAGGTAAGAGTTCAGTTTTGCGGGAATAATTTTCGTTCGCCCCCACCCCAGCCCCCCCTTCTTCTCCCAGGCCAGGATGGGGTACGAGTCAATCAATGGAAGAAACAAGAGTAAATATTAGAGTACACCCGTCAACCCCCATCCCAGCCTTCCCCCTGGGAGGGGAAGGAGCACGGAACGGTTGTAAGGTGGAAGGCAAGGATGCGGTGCGACGTAGTAATCGCCAAAACCCAATCCGAATCCCTTCCCCCTGAGAGGGGGAAGGTGAATTACGTTATTCCAACTAAAGCGGGAACCCACCAGGACGGATGCCTGAACTACTCCAAGCATGAAGTCTCACTTTCCGGTGCCGGTTGTGATTTGACTTAACCAGCGAATAGTATCTACCACAAGCGGTCGGCTGTATTCGGGGTAAGTGGTCAGCACATCCGAGATATAGAGGATGCGACCGCCTCCAGGGAAGGTGAGCAGGGCGGCGGCCACCCCGTAGTCCTTGCCGCTCGCCCCGATAACCCGGTAGATCGGCTGATATTTTACGCCGGGCGGGAAGGTGCTGGCGGTGATGGCTCGCAGCCGCGGGTTATCAGTGGGATAGGGAATCTCTTTAGGCAAACTGGAGAACAGGGCTTGACCGGGCGCCTCCTCGATATGGAGCGCCTCGTTGGGAAGCGTTTCAATGGTGTTCACCAGCGGCAATCCCAGACGGCCGGTCAACGGATCGGCTGGAAATGGTTGCCCGCCGAGGCCGACCGGATAGAAGAGCGGCCAGGGCTGGCCGGCCATCAAGATGAGCGCGCCGCCGTTCCGCACGTACTGAACCAGCGCATCGGCGGCGTCGTTGGGGGTATTGACGGTTTGAATGTATTGCTCATCATCCAAATCGAAGGCGGCTTTAACTTTCTGAGGATTAAATTGACTCGAATCCACCAACTGCTGCGGCGTCAAGCGCACCGCTTTGCTGCTCAGCCCGGACATCTGGAATAGGGCGGAGATGGAGGATGCGGCCGGAGCAGGTGGCAAGATGGCGAAACTGCCGTCCGGAATGGGAGCGGCCTCATTGCGAAGGCTGTTCGCGAAGCGATCCTGCGCCTGCAAGCTCTGCAAAGAGTCGATTCCGAACTGCAGCGCCTCCCGACTGATCAAATTGCGGGCGGCGCCGGTGACGGCAAACACGAGCCGATTGCCGGCATCCACCCCAGTAACCGGCTGGTCACCGGTATTGACCCATCCGGCCAGCAGGCGGGCGGTGAAAATCGGCGGCCATGCCTTCCACGCCAACCCGGACCGCTCATCGGTAATGGGCAGGCGGCGGCCGTTTTGCAGGATCAGTGAAGGCGCCGGACCGGGGCCGTCGCTATAGAGCACGAAAACCTCATCTGCAACCAACGGGTGCAGTAGGTCGGACTTTCCCGCAACCGCGCTTTTTACACTGGCCGGCGCCAGGGTAAAAGGCACTCCAAGAACCCACCGAGGGCCGCGCCAGAGGCCGGACCAGGAGCTCAGGTCATGCCAAGAGGCGTCGGGCTGAGTATTAAAACTGAGATCGCCGTACTGAAATCCGGTTGGAGCGGTGGAAGGATCGGCTTCCTCCGTCAAGGGCGGCTCCGATGGCAGGACGGGGAGGCTGCCGCTCGGCTGGCCGACCACGATGGTATCTCCGTTCATCACGTTGTTGATGGTAAGCGACCAGATCGCCTGGGGCGGACGGATGAAATCGGTGCCCGGTGTCAGTGCAATTCGGCGAGTTCCCCTCAGAATGAAGACCGGCTTTTGACTTAAATCAACATAAGGGCAGGTGAGCGATAGGCTGAACGAGTGTGGAATCTTGCTGTCAATTCGGAAGGAGAAGTTGCCGGTCGGCTCGTAGCGGTAGTCGCTGATGCGGGTTTCGGCGCCATCCCGATCGAACGCCATCGCCGCCTTTTCACCGGCCAGAACCCGCACCCGGCTGTCACCCACCGGCCATTCCATCGGGAGGGTTGAGCCGGTTCCGTAAGGGGCATGTTTTCCCGGCCACCATTCGCGACCGGGAAACAGGCCGTACTCTTCACCCAGCGCATCTCCAGGGTAGGCAGCGATCGAGCGGTGGTACTCTTCTTTATAAAGTTGATACCAGCGATTCAGCGAACCCTGCAGAGCGTACATCAAGATCGGATCGCCGGTTTCAACCGCCACCTGGCCCAGCGTGTCCAAATCCCAGAAGACCTCATTGGCGCAGGCGGTGCCGGTCCAATCGCGACCGGAGTTGGGCTCCCAGAGGAAAGAGGAATCCAGATTATCGTCGCGGTTGTTATCGGATGGCCACATCGTCATATAACGATAGACGAAGGAGCGGGCAAGTTGCAGCGCCTCTTTTGCGCGGGCAGCTCGAGATGGATCATCCTTGAAGGTGAAGTAATAGTCCAAACAAAACGCGGCCGAGAGCGTGCCGCCGATTGCAAAGGGGGATGAGGGCACATCGGGGAACTCATTACGGGTCCAGGCGATCGCCCGTGTCCAGTTAAAGACGCCGTCCACGTAGGGTAGATACTGAGTTTCACCGCGATCCCGGTAGAGATCGAGCAACAGCCGTCCGGCCGCCCAGCCGTCGGAGTTGTGCAATGAGGTAACCGCTTTGCCGCCAAAGGCAGCGGTCCAGCTTCCTTTGATCGGTTGAAACCAGTAGGCGCCAATGTTATCGGGGATAAGATGGTTGGAGGCCGACGGTGGAGCGGCTAGAAAACGTTTCGGGGAGGCTCCCGCTGCATCAATATAAAACCAGCGCGCGGTTTTGACCAGGTAGGCGGCCTGATCTTCCAATTGCGAGATACGGCTCGTATCGTTGTCACGAACTGGAACATCCACCATGCTTTCGTTGTTGGTGCGCCAACCGTTGAGTCCTTTGGTCCCCGGCGTATGGAAGGCATCTCCACTCGATGAATTATAAATAATGCTGCCGCCGGGCGGGCCATCAAAATCTTTCATCCGATCTCCGCCCGGAAGCCAGGAGAGGTCAACCCTTTGGGAGACGCGCGGCAGATCGTTACGATAGTTTTTCCAGATAAAGCTCCAGAGAAGCTCGTTGGGGTCGCGAGTGGCCGGTAGGTTCTGGCTCCAGATTAGATCACCGTCGGAGGCGATCACGTCGCCGGGCTTTGGAAACTCCAATTGCTGGTAGTCCAGGCCGCCGTAGGGATAGACCAGGCTGACGAATTGCCCTTCGGACTGACCGGGGTGACCCGGCGTCGCCTCTTTCCAGCAGTAACCGGTCGCGATAAACTTTTCGCTGTTGGTGAGCAGGCGGGTGGACTGAAACTCCAGCCCGGCATAGAGGGACCGTTGCGGCGCCCAGAGGCCGATGACAGGGAGAGATTGAGCGCCCAGCGGCGGCGTGTAGCTCCAGTTTCGGTTGTAGTGATAGCCCGAAATTTCCGGCGTACCGGCATGCGGGTCAATGAGCAGCGGAAACGGGTCGGCCAGCGGGGTTGCATTGAGCCAGCCTTGAATGTGCCAGGCCATCGCATCGGGCATATAGAGGGATAAGAAATGGAACGGTGATTTTCCGACCGTCGCCAGCCACTTTGCCGGATCAAACGCCTTAATGGTCAGGTGAAAAACCACGTGGGGGTAGGGTTGGTTTGGAATTAAGGCCACTTCAATAAAGTCGTTTTCGCCCAATTGAAGACCGCTGTCGGGCAATGGCTCAAGCGAGCTGAAGACCAGTCGCGGGTAGTTTGTTTCGGCGCGGCAGACGTCGGCGGCCAAAATGCCATTGCTGCTCAAGCGTACCGGTGCGACCAGACGGTTGCGGTTATAAAGGTCGAAGCCGATCCAGCGTCCGGCTTGCTGCACCGCTACGATGCGAACCGATCCGGAGGTAATTTCGAGGCCACGGCATGGCACCATAAATGCCAGCATTCCGATCCCTGCGAAAATCAATAATTGAATTTTTAGGAACGGTCTCAAACGTATGTCCTCCTCTCACATCTCAATTGGCTCTCAATTTCCTATCCCTATAGGAAATTGTTGAAAAATACGGTAACACCCACCGAGTCGTCATTCCGCTTGCCTGTGCGCCTGCCTGAGCAGACAGGGGGCAACGAAGCGGAACCCGGAATCCACAACATCAGCATCCCTGCCTGACGGTAGACAGGCGACAGCGGGAATGATGAAGCGGCGGACTTCGATGACTTTTTCAACAACCTCATAGACTGCTGATATTGCAAAAAGCTCTTAATGTTTCATTTATTGACATATTCCGGCAAAGCCTCCCGCGCCAGCTCCTGGAAATGCGGTAACGCATGCCGGTAAAATCGCTTCCACCCGGCGCACAGCCAGCTCAATGTGCGAGGATCATCGGCTTGACGGAAGCGGTGCTTCAGGCAGTCTCCCGCGCACAGCGCTTGAAAATCACACGCCTCGCATTTTGGATTCCACTCCGATTTCATCTGGCCGAAGCGCTGATAATCCGGCGAGCATTGCAGCTCCTCCCAGGTATTTTCCATCACGTTACCCAGACGCAAATCCGGCCTCACGAAAAAATCGCACGGGTACACATCGCCGTTGTGCTCCACCACGAAATAGTCGCTGCAGTGATTGCGCATGGTGCAGGTGGATGCCGAACCGGTGACCAGCCGATTGAGGATGTCGTCATGCAGCCGAATGGAGACGCGGCCGACATCCTGCTGCTTCCACTCGTCAAAAATCTCGCATAGAAACTCCCCCCACTCTTCTCCGGTAATAGTGAAAGGCAGCGGCCGGTCATCTCCATCGAACTCCACGCAAGGGATGTACTGGTGGTAATCGAACCCCAACTTCTTCAGATACCGGTAGACCGTCCTCCCTTTCTTCACGTTGGCGGAGCTGACCACCGTCAAAACGTTGAAGTTAACCCGATTCCGCCGCAACGCCGCGACCCCTTCCAGCGTTTTTGCATGGACGCTGCGGCCGCTCACGGTATAGCGGTTACGGTCATTAATACCGGGCGGCCCATCCAGGCTGACGCCAACGAGGAAGCGGTATCGGGCGAGGTGAGCGGCGAACTCATCGTTGAGCAGGGTGGTGTTGGTTTGCAGTCCGTTCGTCACGATGGCGCCCGAACGACCGTATTGCTGCTGAAGCTCCACTACATTTCGGAAAAATTCAAGGCCCATCAGGGTCGGCTCGCCGCCCTGCCATCCGAATGCATAGATGGGCTGATTGGTAGCCATGTAGCCGGCGATGGTTCGCTCCAGCACCGAATCGGGCATGCGGTGATGATGGGTTTCAGGGTAGATGGCGGCCCGATCCAGGTAAAAGCAGTAGCGGCAGCGTAGGTTGCAATCGGCGCCGGCCGGTTTTAATAAGAGCGAAAATGGTCTCACTGCCCAGAATTCCTTTGCACAATATGTTGCTTGATTGAAGCGGCTGTTGAAAAAATTGAATGAATCTCAAGGTGCAAAGCTGGTGCATATCACACAGCTTAGAGCTTACTCAAAGTCCAAATGCCCATTAACTCCTCTTCAAATATAGAAAAGATCAAAAATGCAGTGCGACCTTCTTCTTGTGGTTGCGTTACCCCGTTGAAGCGGTCCTACTCTTTCAACAGGCCCATCTCTTCAAGCGAGCGGGCGTCTAGGACCTTATGGACTAGCTCGTCCAGTTCCTTTGAACTTTTGATACGCTCAATCCGAGCGATTACGCTTTCAGGTAGTTCACCGAATCGGTAACGCATCTGAATCAACAGCGCCTCTCGCTTCCCTCGCACAATGCCTCGCACAATGCCTTGCTCAATGCCTTGCTCAATGCCTTGTTTGATACCCTTCTTGACCCCACGTTCTTCATAACTGGTTATTATCTCTTTGACCTCTTGCATCTCGGAACCCTCCATCAATCGGTTCATCTCCGCCTCTTCATCCCGATTCAGCTTAGCATACCGATCAATTACATACATCAACAGCGATCGCTTTGCCTCGTCCAAATGAGACCGCGCCATCCGCTGATATGCCCGCAACTTACGTAACACCCGGCCGGTCTGCTCTCCTTGCATCAAAGCGCTCAACGCAGGCGCCAGTACGTTCTCCCGCTCCATATACTCATCGGCGGACAGATCAGGCAGCGCCACAACAGCGTAGCTGAAACTCAAGATGCTTCTACCCAACAGGGATTCGACGTATCTCTCTTCAGCCAAACCGCCAACACTCGCTTCCAGGTAAACCACCAGCGGGAAGACCCGGTGTTTCCTTCGCAAACGTAGCAGATTGTAATACTCCCACATCCGATAGGGCACTTTGCGGTCGTGCTTTACCTGTATTTCGATATGGACCAGAATGATCTCGACCTCGCCATCCCTCGTATGTGCCTCTACCAATAGATCCGGCTCACGCCTGGCTCCTTCTGGTAGATCGGTGAAGATCTCTTTGTCAAGCAACCTGATGCGGCTAAAGTCGAGCCGTTTCGCAACTTCCGGAAAGAACAGCTCCATAAACTCGGCGAAAAAGTTCCACAGTATCTCCTTCCAGATCTGATCGTGCCTCAACGCATTTCCTCCTGATCGGCTACCAATATGCGCATTTTTCTAAACGTATTTTACCCCCCCCTCTCAACATTCCTTGCTCTTTCCCAGGGTTGAGATGTCCTGTGTTTAAAACGGAATTTCCTGCATTTTCTCGGCCGCCGGCCGGCTGGTTGGGTTGTAGGGGTGAAAATCCAGTGTATAATAGGTAGACAAATATATACATCGGAGGTTGAGCGGATGAATAACTGGGCGACGCTCTCTTGGCCGAAATGGGAGCTGGAGCAAAAAGCGGATGACCTGTTGAGAAGTGAGCGGCGTGAGGGGGATAGTCCGGTTTACACCGAGAAGCAGCTTGCTCGACGGGGCCGCGCCGCGATGCCGGTCGAGCAGATCGAGGACTGGGTGGCGGATGAGCGAAGGATGCGATACGATGAGCTGCGCTTTATGCTGGCGACCAGCCGCTTGAGCGGCGCCGATCGGTTGTGCGTGGACCTGTGGCTCGACGGCTACACTCAGCAGGAGGTTGCTGAGGCGATGGGGGTGAAGCAGCAGGCGGTCTCACGGCGATTGCGCCAGGCGCTGCGTCGGCTTTGGGAGGAGGGTGCGCTCTCATTTTGGGAGTTCTCGCGGCGGGTGATCTATCGCCGACCGGTTCACTCGCACAAGTACGGCATTTCGCGGATTTGCCGTCGGTGCGGGGATGAGTTCCTGGTTGGATTGGGCTCTGGCATCTACTGCTCGGACCGATGCCGGGAGGCAGGAAAGCATAAGGAGTAGAGATTGGTTGAAAAGAGGCGACCGGAGATGGAGCATCCCGACCTGACCACCGCGGTTGAGATCAGGCGGCGATTGGCAGCCAACTGCGAGCGGGTGGAAAAGCTGCTGGCCGATAATTCGATGGAGGATTTGACCGCGGTGAGGGCGCTGCTGGCCGAAGTTCGGCAGCATTTGGCGCTTGCGATTCGGGCGATGAAATTGTTGCAAGAGGCCGAGTCGGTGGAGCGGTTTAAAGCGGTCGTGCTGGAGGCGCTCAACGAAGCGTCGCCCCGGCTGCTGAAAAAGGTGCTCCAGCGGTTGGAACAAGCGGAACCGACCGAGGAGAGGTGATCCGACCGAAAGGCGGGATTGCCTGCAGCAGGCAGAAAAGGGGTTGGCGATGGGCAACCAGCATCTGGAAGATTTTTGCCGGCGGTTGCGGCTGGTCTTTGGCGGGGATGTGGTGGACAGCCGCTTTCGGCGGTATCGGCGAAGCCCGGAGCGGTTTGCCGGCGAGATTTTGAACTCACGCTGGTGGCCCCGGCAGCGGGATATCGCGAGGTGCGTGATGCAGAGCCGGCGCACGGTGGTGAAATCGGCGAACGGCGTCGGTAAAACCTATCTTGCCGCCGACCTGTCGCTCTGGTTTCTCTATTGTCACGCGCCCAGCATCGTGCTGACCACCGCGCCAACCCGGCGGCAGGTTGAGAGCCTGCTCTGGGAGGAGATACGACGGCGCATCCGCCGGTCCAATGCCGAACTGCCGGGCGTGCTGCTCAAGACAAAGCTCCAAATCCGCGAGGGGTGGTTCGCGCTGGGGCTGGCTACCGATGAGGACGTGCGGTTTCAGGGATTTCACGCCGAGAATATGCTGATCGTGATGGATGAGGCGTCGGGCGTACCGGATGAGATATGGAACGCAATCGAAGGGGTGGCGGTCGGCCGGAACAACCGGGTGTTGGCGATTGGAAATCCGCTGGCGCCGGCCGGGCAGTTTTACCGCGCATTTCGATCATCGCGCTGGAGGACATTGACGGTCAGCGCAATGGAGCACCCGAACGTAACCGGCCGGGGGGAGGCGATTGAAGGTGCGGTAACGCGAGAGACGGTGGCTGATCGGGTGGCGGAGTGGTGCGAGGAGATATCGCCGCCGACCGCGGGCGCTCGTCAAGCCGCCGACTGTTTTGAGTGGGATGGGCGATGGTACCGCCCCAACGATCTCTTTTTAACGCGAGTGTTGGGTGAGTTTCCGGAGGATGCCGAGAACCGGCTCATCTTGCTGCGATGGATTGAGCGGGCGATGGCGAGCGGGTTGGAGCCGGCCGGGCCGGTATTTATGGCGGTGGATGTGGCGCGATTCGGCCAGGATTGCAGCGTGATTGCGGTTCGGCGCGGCGAATCGGTGGTGCGACTGGAGAATTTCGCGGCATGGACTTAATGAACCTGACCGGCCGAATCGTGGAGGTAGCACGGGAGATGCGGCCGGAGGGCGTGATGGTGGATGTGGTGGGCGTTGGGGGCGGGGTGGTAGATCGGCTGAATGAGCTGGGGATCGAGGGGGTTTCCGGCGTCAATGTGGGCATGCGGTCGCGGCAACCGGAGCGTTTCGCCAATTTGAGGGCGGAGCTATATTGGGAATTGCGGGAGCGGCTGACTGAAAACCGGATACGGCTTCCCAACGATCGAGCGTTGCTAGAGGAGCTTGCGAGCCTGACCTACCGGTTCACCTCGAGCGGGCAGGTGCAGTTGGAGAGCAAGGAGGCGATGCGGCGGCGCGGTGAGGGTTCGCCGGATCGGGCCGATGCGGTGGCGATGCTTTGGGCGCTGCGGACGGAGGAGAGCGCCGCCATCTCAACCGAGCTGGATCAGGGCGTCAATTGGGTCAGCGAGCAGTGGTAGTTGAAAGCGTCACTGGCGGCGCGATATAGTTCGGGCGGAGGGCATGGAGATTATCGGATCGGCCCGCCTCAAAACGCCGCATCGCCGCCATCGCCAATTTCTCAACCGGCGGCTCCCCGCCCTCCAACTGAACCAACCGATCCATCGCCAATGTGCCGCTCAACTCGTCAAAGGCAGGCCAACCGTTGCCCAGCAGCACAACCGGCCTCGTGGCAGAACCGGTATCTCGGCCGGAAATCGCTGGGTTCCCTGCCTGCAATAAGGCTTGCAGCGCCTCCTCGTCGCGCGCCAGCTTCGCATCACCGATCGGCGTTATCTCGGCCTCATCCACTCCGTATTGCTGAAAATAGACCCAGCCCCGCTTGGCGCGGATCGAGCAACCTATCGCAGCGCCGGACGTTAGCTTTATCCCCTGAGTGAGCGCCTCGAAGCTCGAAATGCCCGCCACCGGCACCTTCAAGGCGAAGGCGAGCGTTTTGGCCGTCATCACCCCAATCCGAAGTCCGGTAAACGAGCCCGGCCCCACATCCACCGCAATCCCCTCGATATCGCTTTTGTTCATCTCGGCCGCTTGCAAAAGGCGATCTATCTCATCCAAAAGCCGCTCGCTGAGGTGCATGCGGTGGAGAAAGGTGGAGGCGCGAATCACCTGTTTCTCTTCGGCCAACGCCACGCCGCAACGGGAGCCGCTCGTCTCAATCGCCAGTATCCTCATTTCGCCCCATCCCTCCACGAAATCCAGCGCGCCTCCACCGGTTGCGGCAGAAAAAGCTGAAATTGGCGCTCCTGCTCCGAATCCACCTGCAGGTAAAGCCAGATGGTGCGCTCCGGCAGCAGCTCGATGATGCGATCGGCCCATTCAACCAACGTGATGCCGTCCGGCTCAAAGTAATCCTCCAATGCAGCCGAGCGTGCCATCTCCCAGGTCTCCAGTCGGTAGGCGTCCAGGTGATAGATCGGGATCCTTCCAGCGTAGTGGTGCGCGATGACGAAGGTCGGGCTGTGAACCGGCTCGCCGACGCCCAGCGCGCGGCCGATGGACTGGATGAGGGTGGTCTTGCCGGATCCCAGCTCACCCACCAGGCCGAGCACATCGCCCGCCGTGAGGGCAGCCGCCAATCGCCCCCCGAAACGATCGGTCTCGGCCAGCGAGCGGATGTGATAGGTCAGTTCCAACCATTCCAGTGGATTGGGACCTTTAGCCACCGGTTTGAACGGTTGGCCGATCAAGTCAATGTCCTTTCAACAGGGCGGCTGCCGGCGCTGCATAGTTTAAAATAAATACCAGCGAGACGAGCGCCAAAATTCCTACCACTCCACCGCAAAGCAGCTCCCGGTAACGGTCGCCGGCTACCTGCCTCCACCCCAGCACCGTCAAAAGCGAGATGGGCAACATAGCCGGATACAGATAACGGCCCTGCGCTTGAAAATAGACCGCCACGAACACAATAAATGATATCACCACCAGCGCTAACCCCCAGGCGAGCATCTGAATCACCGAGATTTCTGCCCGGCTCATCAAACGGTCTCGCCGAAAGTGGGCGATCACCAGCCCGATTGCCGAGATGACAATCAACCCCAGCATCAGGCCGTAAAGGGGGGCCGGTAAAAAGGTAGGTAGGCCCACGTCGGCCGGGCCTTTATGACCGTTGACGCCGGGCACTCCATAGGCGGCGAAAAAGCTGCGAAAGGTCCAATCGGTCACCCAGCCGATATACCCCGACCAACCCAGCGGCTCGCCGTTGGCGGCCGGAATCAGATTACCCGAATCGTGGTCCACCGCGATGGGGCGCGCGACCATGGCCTCCGCCTTTGCGGTGCCGGCGAACTGCTGGGCGAACCGCTGCGCCGGAATGGGCGCTCCATAGACCAACTGGCAGTGTATCCACCAGGGCAGCGCAATCAGGACGGAGATGGCGGCAATACCAACCCACGTTTTAACCGGCAATCGTTTTTGAGGCTGCCGGTGCCAACTGAGATAGAAGGCAATCGCCCCGATCGGGTAGAGCAGCAGGCCGGTTGCCTTCACCCATTCTCCCAAACCGATCAGCACGCCCAGCGCAAAAGCGGTGCGCCGATCAAAACCCTGAACGATCCCCACCGCCGCTAGAAAGAAGACGGTGGTGAATATCAACTCATTCAAGCTGTCGTTATTAACGGCGGAGTTGATCGCAATGTGCATGGGAATGACGGCCGTCAGCGCTGCGGCCCAGAGGCCAATTTTCGCATCAAAAGGTAAAGCTTTCCGTCCGGTCACTGCAATGAATAAGAGGGTGCCCATTCCAGCCAAGATGGAGATCAGCCGGCACCACGAGGGCCGCACCAAATATGGCAGGATACAAAGCAGGTAGTAGAATGGCGGTTGATGAGCCTCGTAGCCGGCATGTTTGGAGCGGCCCAACACCGGCAGCGAATGATGGGTGACCAGATAGTGAACGTATTGGAGGTGAGCTCCTTCATCCGGAGTGTTGGCGAAGCCGTTTTGTCCCAGCGGGGTGAGGTGAGCATAGAGCATCGAAAGTGCCAGGTCGGCGGCGAGAATTACGGCCAGGCTGAGCCAAAAATGTCGCGCCTTCATCGTGCTCCCCGCTGAACGAACTGCAGCACCACCGAGCCATGGGCGGCATAGCAGGGTACTAGGTAGCCGCGTTGAATGCAGTCGGCCAGCCGCCGCCTCCAGATGGGCAGGTTTCGCTCATAGGGATTGTACCAGAGGTATACGGCCGCCATGGCGGCTTGCGGGTCGGCCACCGCCTGCTGTAATTGGTCGAGCCATTTCCGGGGCTTTCCCGGCGGCAGCGGCGCAAATCGCAGATTAATCAGCGCGTAACGGAAGCCGTGAACCCAAAACCACTGCTCCATCTCATGGCCGTCCGCCATACCGGAATATGGAATGTAGAGCGAATGCTCGCCGTTTCCCCAGATATATGGGCGGTTGAGATAAAACCCGCGCGTATCCTCATAGATGACCACGCCGCCGCTCGCTGAGTCGTGGCGATTGAGCCACTCAATTGCTTCATAGTCATCGAGGTGAGATCGCAGGAAGTCGTGACGGGCGCGGCTGGACCACGCCTCGGCCGAGCGGTTGAGGTCGTTTCGCCCGAAGTAGGCCAGCGTGATGCCGCTCTGGAGCAGAATGGCGATCATCGCAGCGAGACACGTCGTTTTACCGAATCGGCGCAGTTGGGTCGTTGCCACCCCGCCCGCCACCGACATCAGCGGGATGATCGGGATGATGTAGCGCACGTATTGCATGGAGAAGAACCAGGCCAGGTACCATATCCCGACGATCACCAGCAGGCGCCGGACGGCGCCGGATTCGACGCCGGTGAAAATCAAGACGGCTGGCAGTATCAGAAAGATGAACCCGGCGTGGTTGAAAATGCCGGGATCCAGCTTGTTGTAAAAAAGCTCCGGCTGGCTGATGAGAAACCAGGGAACCAGCAAAAGGTTGGCCAGGGTCTTTCCCGGCTGGGTGAGCGGATGGGCTAGCCCGAAGCTGCGCTGCTCGCCCGAATAGGCCACCGACATCTGGTGATCCCAATATTTCCCGCCCAATATATCCCAGAACCATGGGTAGATCGGGTTGCCGGTCAAGAGATAGGATTTAATGTAATAGGGCGTTCCCACCGCCAGTAGAATCCCGATGCCAATTAACAAAGCCTTGAGCGGCGGCTTCTTCCAGAGCAGGGCGATGCCGATGATGCCGAGCGGAATCAGGGCCAGCGCCTTAACCGACAATCCAAACCCCAGCATGGTGGCAATCAGCCAGAGCCGGCCGGGCTGCTGCTCGTCCGCCCAATCCAGATAGGCGAAAACGGAGAGGGCGCAGTACAGGGTGAGCGCCAGCTCGATGTAGGCGATTCCGGCTTCCCAGATCACGATCGGCGCCGAAGCAAAGCTGATTGCGGCCACCCAGGCCGCCCGGGATGAGAAACGCCGGCGGGCAAATCCGTAGGTGCCCAATAGGGTGAGCAGGCCGAAGAGAAAATGGATCATATCGGCCAGCGTGGTGCCGGAGAGGGCCAGCGCCGAGCCATAAAGCATCTCGGTTAAGAACGGAAAGTCGGAGTGAGAGTCGTAGCGCAAAAAGATGACGCGGTGATGAGCGAGATAGACCTTCGGCGCCGCGAGGTGGTAAGAAAGGGCATCCCATTCATGAGCGGCGGGCGGCAGGTAGCAGGCGAAGAGGGCCAGCCCGCCCAGCAGGATCAAAATGGGAAGCGCCCATGCTCGATCCTTATCGGCCGGTTTAGAAACGGCGTTTTGAACGCTACCCTTTTTAAATTGCAATTGTTCGCGGATCAGTTTGAGCAGCGCTGGAAATCCCAGCACCAGCAGAGCGACCCACCAGATCGCGATCGGAAGAAATCGGTAGAACCCCAACAAACCGATCAGCAGAACGCCGTGGCTGCCAACTCCCAGTCCGATCGCACCGGCGTAAGCGATCCGCTCCGGAGTGGAGATTTTCTCAATCCGAAACCATCGTAAAACGTGCAACCCGATGCCGGTTGACGCGCATAGGATGGCGATGGCCCAAAACAGCGGAATCACAGCGGGAGCAACCGAGCGTTGAGTTGGGGATGACGATTCGTCGGATCGAACCGGCAGCTTACCTCGCCCAGCCATTTTGCGTACCAGCCGGCTTGGACGATCAGGGTGCGATCAACCCACTCCCCTTCCGGCAGCACCGAGTGCGTATGTCCGCCGATAATGAGATCAATGTCGGGAAATTTACGGGCGAGATCGCGATCGCGAGCCAACCCCAGATGAGAGAGCAGCACGACGAGGTCGGGTCGTGGATCAAGCGTTGTGAGTATCCGAGAGGCGGCCGATTCAGGATCGTCGAAAAGGTAGGAGGAGAGGTGTCGCGAGGCCATCCGCGCGGTGATCATCGGAACCGTCAATCCAAAGACGAACACTTGCCGGTTATCGAAGGAAAATCGCAACGAAGGTTTCACTGGCAGCGCTTGGGATTGGGCGGATTTGATGTTAGCGCAGAGTACCGGAAAGCGGGCATTTTTGATTTTCGCAACGAATCCCTTAGTGGTGAAGTGAAACTCGCGATTGCCGATCACCATCGCATCGTAACCGGCGTCACTCAGTGTTTGGAGGATCGGCTCGCCGTCCCGATGGTAGGTGATATTGCTAGACGATATAGCATCTCCCGCATCAAACAGGAGGGAGAAACTCGGTATCGAATCTCGGTGCCGCTTAATTTTCGCTGCCTGAACGTCGCTCAGGTGGTTATGCAGATCATTGGTGTGGAGAATGGTCAGATCGGCCATCAGGCTTCAGTGTGCTTGTTTCTCCAGGGAAATAACCATCGAATGAGCCGTGATTCTGTCTCTTCGTCGCTCTCGGCCTTAAGCGGTCGGGTGCCGTCAACTGCGATCGCCTTTTCCAAGGCCGCTTTCACGTCATTATCGGTTGGCGGTTGGGATGATGGAGGCTCATCCACGCTATGTTCGAGCGCAAAGGACATCGGCAGAGTGCGCCCACATCGCCAACATTCACGACGATGGGCGAAATTAGGCGCCGCGCAGTGCGGACACAGATCGGTTTTTGCGTACGGAGGCATGCCCATCCCTCGCTTCCTCACGAAACCCGTTACTAACTCATCTGAACCAGCAATATAAGGCGGGTCGTTAGTCAAGCGCGAGCAATCTTCGAGCTCCAACGATTTCAGATGGGTCAGAGCTCGTTTGCTCACCGGCCACGTCGGAAAGTCGCTTATTGGATGTAGATAAAGCTCAGACGTCGAACGAAAGGGAAAAGTTTACAGCCAAAGCGACTTCCTTATATGGTTTATAATACCATAAAATTGCTAAAATAGTTACCTCTTCGTGAAACTCTTCGAGTGAGGCGGTCGTTTTTACGGATGTTAAGCGCCGCTTTGTAATTCAACCCTGATTGCGACTGAACCTACGCCCCACACTGAGTTTTGGTCCCTATTTGAAAGCGTCCGCTACAAGATGGCCGATTCGCCCTCGTCACCGGTTCGAATTCGAATTGCGTCGGCGACTGGCGTCAGGAATATCTTGCCATCCCCGATCTCACCGGTGCGGGCGGCCTGCACGATCGCTTCCGCCACCTGGCGCGCCTGATCATCCGGCACCACGATCTCAAGTTTAAGTTTCTGTAGCAGATTGACTGTGTATTCAGCGCCCCGATAGTGCTGGGTGAAGCCCTTTTGCTTGCCGGCGCCCCGCACCTCGGTGACGGTCATCCCATATATGCCGATATCATTGAGAGCGGCTTTCACTTCATCCAGCCGCTGCGGCCGGATCAATGCCTCCACTTTGGTCATCGCATCATTGCTCCCTCAGTTTGCAATTCGTCTTATTGAAAATACGATCGAATCGAATTATATGCTCCCTTCCTGCTTGTTGCGGACTGATCATCTCATCGTCACGCTGGAGCGCATTTCCTTCCCATTATAGGCAGGATGTTCCTAATTGTCAATACGTGAATGAGTTCAGTTCTCTGGGTAATTTAGGCAGATATTGGAGGGCGTTTTGCTTGACCCCCATCCCACCCTTCCCCCTAGGAGGGGGAAGGAGTTGATAATTGCGATAGGGGTAAGAGCCTGCTACCTAAATTACCCGCAAAACTGAAGGATGAGTTCAGTTCTCTGGGCGATTTTGGGGTGAGGAGTTGAATGTAAAAATACTCTCACTGTTTTAACACCTAACCCCCTGTCCCCCTTCCCGAGGCGGGAA
>JAKBZR010000128.1 GCA_021842405.1 bacterium | reverse complement strand
GAGCCGCGAGCGTGAGCGAGCGTACACACTGACTGTTTATGCCTAACGATAATCCCATTCTCGTTCTCCACGTCATCACCCGACCGGTTAACGGGGACACACAGTAGAACACAATCGCCAACGTGCTAATGCTATACCGCTCCACTCGCTCACGCCCATCGCGTCCACTCGCTCACGCCCATCACGTCCACTCGCTCACGCTCGTGGCTCTGACTGTGGGTTAAATTGCGAAATGAGTGATCAACACCGCTTAAGAAGCGACGATGTTCACCAGCTTGCCGGGCACCACGATGATGCGGCGCACCTCAGCGCTGCCGATGAAGGACTGCACCCTCTCACTGGAAGCCGCCAGCTCTTTCACCTCGTCGTTTGAAAGGCCAACCGGCACTTCCAAACGGTCGCGCACCTTGCCGTTCACCTGCACCACCAGCGTGATGGTCTCCTCGGCCGCCACCGCTGCATCGTGTTGCGGCCACTCCCCACGGTAGAGATAGCCTTGATGACCTAGCTTTTCCCATAGCTCGTCAGCGATATGCGGAGCAAACGGCGCCAGCAGGCGGATCAGCATTTCAATCGCCTCACTCATCACCGCCGGTGAGATCGGTTCCCTATGATCACGGTCGTTCCCAGTCCGATCTTCCAGCCGCTGCGCATTGATCTCGTTCACCAGCTCCATCATTGCGGCGATGGCGGTGTTAAACCGAAAATTTTCCAAATCATCCGTTACTTTGACGATGGTTTGATGGGTCTTCCGGCGAATTCGGCGGTCGGCCGGTGTGAGCGGCCGCGCGGCGACCTCCTCCCTCCACTCAATCCGGTAGCCCGGCAACTCCTCGATCACCAGCCGCCAGACACGATTCAAAAATCGAGAAGCTCCGTTGATGCCCTCTTCGCTCCATTGAACCGTCTCCTCGAAGGGCGCCACAAACATTAAGTAGACCCGCAGGCTATCCGCCCCGTACTTTTCCGCCATCTCATCGGGCGTTATCACGTTGCCCCTCGATTTGGACATCTTCACCCATTTCCACACGATCTGCTCTTTTGGAAAGGAGGCTATCTCCTCCGGTCTCAGCACGATCCAGTCAATGATGGCCTCATCGCCATCTCCCTCCAGCACCTCATCCGCTTGCGGCCGCCGGCCCGGTGTGTAAGCCAGCAGCATCCCTTGATTCTTTAGCGTCAGGAACGGCTCGTCGAACTCGATCAGACCCGCATCGTACATCACCTTCGTCCACATCCTGGCATAGAGCAGGTGCATCACCGCATGCTCGGCGCCGCCGACGTAGAGATCAACCGGCAGCCATTTACGCACCATCTGCTCCGAAAACGCTTGCTCCGAGTTGTGCGGGTCAGCAAAGCGCAGAAAGTACCACGACGAGCAGGCAAAGCCGCCCATCGTATCGGTCTCACGATGTGCCGGGCCGCCGCATTTCGGGCACCGGGTCTCCAAAAACTCAGGAATATTGGCCAGGGGCGATTCACCGGTGCCGGTATTCCCGTAGCTCTCCACATCAGGCAGCCTTACGGGCAACTCTTGTTCGGGAACCGCCACCTCCCCGCAATCGGGGCAGTGAACGATCGGAATCGGCGCGCCCCAGTAACGCTGACGGGAAATCAACCAGTCCCTCAGCCGGTACTGCACCTTGCCGATGCCGATGTTTTTTTCTTCGAGGTAGCGGATGTACTTCTGAATGGTCTCCTTGGAGTTGTCACAGCCGTTGAATGGCCCCGAGTTGATCATAACGCCGCCTTCAGGCAGGGCGCATGTCATCTCCTCCCCGCTCTTGGGGCCGTCCGGCAGTTGATAGACCAGCACGATTGGTATCTTGTATTTACGGGCAAACTCGAAATCACGCTGGTCATGGGCGGGCACCGCCATGATTGCGCCGGTGCCGTAACCCATCAATACGTAGTCGGCGACCCAGATCGGAATCCGCTCGCCGTTCATCGGGTTGATCGCGTAAGAGCCGGTGAAGACGCCGGTTTTCACCCGCTCTGCGCTCATCCGCTCGATTTCGGTTTCGCGCTGCGCAGCCTCCAGATAGGCGCCTACTGCGGACCGTTGACTTGGAGTGGTTAATTCAGAAACGCGCGGATTCTCCGGCGCAAGTACCATAAATGTTGCGCCGTAAAGGGTATCGGGCCGGGTGGTATACACACGGATGGGATCCCCTAATCCATCGGCCAGGCGAAAATCTACCTCTGCGCCCTCGCTGCGCCCGATCCACTCCCGCTGCATCTGCTTGACGCCTTCCGGCCAGTTGATGCGATCCAAGCCCTCCAGCAGTTGCTCCGCGTAGGCGGTAATGCGAAAGAACCATTGCGGCATCGGCTTGCGGGTTACCGGCGTGCCGCAACGCCAGCATTTACCCTCCTTAACCTCCTCATTGGCCAGCCCGGTGGCGCAGGAAGGACACCAATTGATCGCCGCAATGGCGCGGTAAGCCAGCCCTCGCCGGTAAAGCAGCAGAAAAAACCACTGGGTCCACCGGTAGTAATCCGGCTCACTAGAGTTGATCTCTCGGGACCAATCGTAACCGAGACCGACCAGCTTCATTTGGCGCCGATAGTTTGCAGCATATTCGGCAACCATCGGCTTGGGGTGTCGTTGCCGCTTTATCGCCTCATTTTCAGCCGGTTGACCGAACGCATCCCATCCCATCGGATGGAGGACGTTGTAGCCCCGCATGCTTTTGTAGCGGCAATAGGCGTCAACCGGAACGTAATTTTTGCAGTGGCCGACCGAAATGCCGGCGCCGGACGGATAGGGAAAAAAGTCAAGGCCGTAAAACTTGGGGCGCTCGGTATCGCTGGATGCCTCATGTACCCGATCATCCTCCCATCGGCGCTGCCATTTCACTTCAATTTGATTGAAATCGTAGGTATTATCTGCCATTTTTATTGGGTAGGGATATGCTCCTTATCGCGATAGTTCATTATGTCCAAAAACCCGCTCAATTCCATTTAACTTTATATCGTCATACCCTTTTGTGGGCGCCACAATGCCCCCCTCGCCGAACTCATTCCAGGCGTATATGAGAAACATTTTTTGGCGCCCGCCGTCCGGCAATGGAATTCCCAGCCGCTGATAACGGTCAAGAGCATTCTTTACGCTGCGAAGCGCTGCAATCCACTGCTTTAACGTCGGCATCTCGAACGATGGGCTGTTTGCATAGTGCCAAGGACGTGGGTCCCATCCGGACGGCACATAGGGAACGTAGGCGATCGGGCTGCGATCCGCATAACGCTTCCAAGCCTTCTTCGCATAGCCGATAAGATCGGAGTAGGGGTAAAGCTGATTGCTCGCCGGCAGCGAGGGCATATCGGTGTATGTCGTTAAAAAGTCATACGGAGCGGCATCAGCCGGCAATGGGACGCCCTTCGCCATCACTCCGCCCCCGATAAGCGGATCGGGAAGCCCCATCTGGCGAGCGATGCGGCGGAGAGTCGCGATCCGGGCCGCCGCTTTGGCCGGATCGTTGCCGCACTCACGAATAAGCCAGCCCAGACCGTGTATTTTAAAAACCGGCCGCCCGCCGACCCGTAGATAGTTGGGCATCTTCATGTAAGAGCACCAAAGCCGGCAAGCCGCTTCCCAGTTTTTTCCCGAGTTAATCCAAAACCTTGGCTCGTTATTCACATACTCCACCGTAAACTTCATCCGATCACTGTAAGGGGAGGATAAAAAATACTTCAGACCATCGTTGAGGTGGCTGGAGTGAGCATCCAGCTCCGGTTTGTGTCCCTGGTAGTACCAGAGGAATTCAAAGAAATCAACGCCGTGGCTGGAGGCGGCCAGTATTTCCCGGTTTAGGGTGCGCTGGTCATTATAGGCCCCTAGCAACGGCACCCTCTCCGGATACTGCTCGCGCCAATCCACTCCATTGTACATCCACTTGTTGGGTTTCCCTCTCCACCAGCCGGCGAAGTAGTACACGCCGACCAGCGTCTTCGGATCGAGTCTCTCTTCCGCATTCATTGATTTCGTTATCGGCGCTCCCACTTCCGATTTATGTTGAAGGCCGTTTTCGGCTGATGGCGCAATCGGCGTGGCGCGGCTGGCGCTCGCCAATCCACAGAAGGCCGCAAAAAGCGCCGCCGCCACAACTATTTTCTCTTTCAAAATTGATAAAACCTCAAAAACGATCCAATTCAGGAGCGCGGCATCCCGATACCCCGCAGCATCATCCCCTGACCGCGCGATAGGTGGACATGGGCGGACGGCGGATCATCCGGGTCCCTCATCTGAATCAACAGGGTGGTTCTGGCTTCATTGCTGGTATTGAGCCCGGAGCCATGGATGGTCAGATAGCTAAAATACAACACGTCACCCGCCTTCGCCGGGCAGGCCACCGCCGATTCGATGGGATACTTCTCAAAGGGCAGATGCCATCCCCCCTCCGAAGAGTGCTCCAACGGACCCAGTTTGTGACTGCCGGGCACAACCCGCACGCAGCCCTTCTCGATCGGCGCATCGTCAAAATGGATGATCGCCGCGATCATCGAGTGGCGCTCATGCGGGAAGTAGGGGTGATCCTGATGCATGGGAAACGGCGATCCCTTTTCCGGCGGCTTGATGAACATCTTCGTGTGGTGCAGTTGAACGTTGGGCGCGCCGATGATATCGGCGGCCGCTTCGGTCAGCCGTACGTTTACGATCAGGCGGCTGAAGGCGGCCGAATAAAACTGCACGTCGTGGCAATGCAGGATGACGGTATCTTTCGCTTGCGCCACCGATTCCCGCGCGCTGCCCCAGGTTGCATCAAGGTTGCGGGTGGCGCTCAAGCGTTCCGCCAGCTCATGGCACTCTTTTCGATAAAAAGCCGCCTCTTTCGGGCTGAGCACGCCCGGCACCAGCAGATAGCCGTTATCTTTATAGAATTGGATTTGATCCTTGGTTAGCATTGGGATTTCCTTTTAATCTGCAATACGGATTTGACGCTACTTCGTAATTTGACCCGAAAATCACGAATTCGCCACTCATAGTTTACCGGCCAAACCCAAATTTCCTGCCATTGGAGAAATAAGAGGGGAGAGTGGGGTATCATTTCTATTGATCATCACCTTGGCCGCACCCGTTGCTCAAGCCAAGTTCTTCTCACTATCTTTTCCACTGAAGGAGCGAAGATGAGAGTTGGCCCTGTCCAAGCCGATTTAGATCGCGTTGTGATTACCGGTGTTGGGATGGTGACGCCTGTGGGCATTGGCAAGCATGATTTCTGGAATAACTTACTGGCTGGTGTATCCGGAATCCGGCCCATAACTACTTTCGACACCAGCAAATTCACCACTCGATTCGCCGGTGAAATCCCCAATTTTGAACCTTTCGACTTTATGGATCGAAAAGAGGCGAAACGGATGGATCGTTTCTCGCAGATGGCGGTTGCGGCAGCCAGACTCGCAATCGAAGACGCTGGCCTCAAAGTGGATGATGGCAACTCCGAGCGGGTCGGCGTGCTGGTCGGCTCCGGGATTGGCGGCCTCGCCACGATTGAAGAGCAGTATAAAATTTTGCTCGAGCGGGGGCCTGATCGCGTCAGCCCCTTTTTAATTCCATCGCTGATCTCCGATATGGCTACCGGCCAGATATCCATTCTCACTGGAGCCAAAGGGCCTAACAGCGCGGTGGTCACCGCCTGCGCCACCGGAACCCACGCGATCGGCGATGCGGCGGAAATTATTCGTCGCGGCGATGCCGAGGTGATGATCGCCGGCGGAGCCGAAGCCCCGCTCACGCCGTTGGGAGTGGCCGGATTTTGCGCCGCTCGCACCCTCTCGACCCGAAACGAATATCCGCAGCGCGCATCGCGGCCCTTCGATGCCCAGCGAGACGGTTTTGTAATGGCCGAGGGCGCCGGCATCGTTATTTTGGAAAGACTGGACCATGCCATCAAGCGGGGCGCCGATCTCTACGCCGAGGTGATCGGATATGGTATGAGCGGCGACGCTTATCACATCACCGCACCGGCTCCCGATGGGGATGGCGCAGTGAGGGCAATCAAGATGGCGCTGAATCACGCTGGTATTGAGCCGGAAGAGGTGGACTATGTCAACGCGCACGGCACCTCCACCCAACTCAACGATAAAACTGAAACGACCGCCCTAAAGAAGGCGTTCGGTGAATACGCCTATAAATTGGCGATCAGCTCCACCAAATCCATGACCGGTCACCTATTGGGCGCCGCCGGGGCGGTGGAAGCCATCGTCACCGCCTTGGCCATCAAACACCAGATTATGCCGCCGACCATTAACTATGAGCATCCCGATCCGGAGTGCGATCTGGATTACGTGCCCAATCAGGCTCGGCCTAAAAAGATCAAAGTGGCGCTGAGTAATTCGTTTGGATTCGGCGGGCACAATGCGACCCTGCTGTTTCGAGCGGTTTAGTAAATGGTTTAAGGACCTCATCCCTATGGCAGTCACTGTGACCAAAAATCAACTAAAGGACTTTCTTCGAGATTTGCTTCATGCGGACGCACTTCCCTTCGACGATAAATTGCGCTCATTATTACCGGATAAACCCGGTATATACCGAATTTTTGAAATGGGGTCTGATTGGAAATCATCTCTGCGTGTCGGGCGTACAGATGCGGAGGGAGGTCTCAGGCAAAGAGTTTATCAAAATCATTTGATGGGGAATCAACCTGGGAATATCAGAGCGCAGTTAGTCTCTGATAAAACTAAAAGATGTTCCGATTCGGAGAAGGCAAAAGAATTTCTAATAACGCGCTGCAAAGTTCAATTCCTTGTTATTGAGGATGATAATCAACGAAAGTGGGCAGAGCATTTCATTCTAAGCATTCTTCAACCGGAGTACAGCGACTAACCATTTACTACTCGAAGGCGGTCTAATGATTGCACATGCGGAGGACGGACTCCCCATTTTACGCGACCAACAAAACATGGTTAAATGATGCCGCCAAAAATAAGGGACTTGATAGCCGAATTGGAAAAAGCAGGGTTCGAGAATCGCGGCGGCAAAGGAAGCCATCGGAACTATGTCCACCCGAATGCCCTAAAACCTGTTACAATTTCCGGTAAACTTGGAGATGATGCGAAACGCTATCAGATCCGAGCGGTACGCTTGGCCCTGAAGGAGTCGAAGAAATGAAAGACAGCGCCAAATACGCAAAAATCGTCGAATGGTCCGAAGAGGATCAGTGCTATGTCGGAAGTGCGCCTGGACTAGTCCTTGGAGGTTGCCACGGCGATGACGAGAAGAAAGTCTTTGATGAGTTGTGTCTGATTGTCGAGGAAGCCATCGAGCTGTATCGGAAGAACGAAAAACCGTTGCCGCCCGCGACCTCTGGCCGTGATTTCGCTAATCGCATGCAGAACGTCGCATAATACGGCGCTGCGAGCCGACCACCTCCGTCGCTAGTACTGATACGTTAAGTATATTGAATTGTGAGTGAGGTTATGGTGCCATTGTACTATGAGGAAGAAGGAGTTGCGGGAGGCGAGACATCGCTTCGTAGCTTTCCTGGAACCGCTGCTTCCGCTGATGGGTCG
>JAKBZR010000127.1 GCA_021842405.1 bacterium | reverse complement strand
TGTGACCCTTAGCCCGCCTTACCGTCCTTGCTTAATCCTATCCGGTTGTCAATGAACACTGCCATCCTCGGCAGACCTCCGTCTGAAGGCAAAGAGTATTATACCATAGCTTTTGACCTTGTCAACCAATTCCATAATCCATTTTGAAACCTTTTTTGGCCCGGGGTCACAGCTTGGCGCTTGAGCGTCCGCCGACGAGCCTTCCTGCGACCTACTCCGGCTTTAACGGGTGATTAAAAACCTTCGGGGCGCCATTCAGGGGCCGTGAAGCGGAATCCGGAATATCAACATTCATGCCCACTGGTAGGCAGGCGGGAATGACGAAGTGGCGGACTCCGCCGGATTTTTCAACAACCACTTTAATTCTCAAAGGAAATGGGAGGCCGCGCGCCGAACCGATTATAATTAACCCGTTTCAAATGGCCGCCTCGTTCTTAAAACCGATATGAATTAGTAGAATGGGCGGCCACCCGATCATTATTTTAAGTGAGGTATAGGTTTTGAACATTCATACAACCCATCGCATTCGAAAACTGGGGCAATGCGGCGGAGCGCTGCTGGTCTTATGGCTGCTTGCCGCCCAGGCGTTCGCCCAAATCGCCGTATTTTCAGAGGCCGGCTTTCCCTATTATGGCGCCAATATCGGCGCCAACCCGGCTCAAATTCAGCGCTGGTTGAAAGGCGCGGGCTTCTCCAGCACGCTGCTGAACGCCCATCAGCTCAGCGATCCAAGCATCTTCAACGCCCGCCGATATCAGCTTTTGATATATCCCTACGGAAACACCTTTCCGCTGGAGGCGGCCGCCAATTTGCGCCGTTACCATTTGGCCGGTGGATCCATTTTGGCGCCGGGAGTTGCTTTTTGCCATCCTTGCGTCAAAAAGAGGGGGCAGTGGCAAGACCTCGGCCACAACCCGATCTGGCTCGACGACCAGCATATCGGCTGGGGAGGCTTTTCAGAGGCGCCGTCACGCCGTCTCAAGCTGGCTGATAGTCCGAACGATCCCCTTCATCTGAACTACCTGCCGCTGTCACAATTAAACGCTTATACCCAAAGCCCTCAGCCGCATCAAACCCCGAACCGACGCCTGATCCCCATACTGGTGCAAGAAAATTCAAGCACCGGCGCCGTGATGAGCGCCCCGGCCGCCATTGTGGAGCACGTCGGCGGGCCGTTCCGCGGCGCCTATGATATCTGGGCTGGCTGCGAGGCGTTCAGCGGCTCAACCGAAGCGGCGCTCACCAGTTATCACCAGTTGCTGGTCGCCGCCACCGCCTGGGTATTGAACCGGAAGGGGCTACTTTCCAATGAAAAGCTTGCCTCGATTGAAGAAACGCTCCGGCACGAGTACCGGCTTCCTCCCATCTACGCCAATTTGCCGACCGTCCATTTGCCGAAAACCTATCCCACCGTCTTCCCAAGCCTCCCGCCCCCGGCCCGGCATCTCTGGGTGATTGACGCCCAGAAGCTCACCCCCCAGCAGCAGCTTACTCTGGTCAGCTTGCAGGGATTGGTTAATCGCATCCAGCCGCGCATCTATGTGATCTGGGGGTCGGTGGATACCTTTTGGTTAAAATGGCTGCAACAGGGCGGCTTTACCGGCTCCCCGCGATACGGAGCCACAATCCCCGATTTGATTCACCGCTTTCGAGCCGATCTGCATGGCGTCATCGTTAACGACCCTCACCTTTTCATCGGCCCTGACATCGCCTCCATGCTGGCGTCGGTCAAGGACGCGATTATTGTTGGGACCGGTCAAAGCCACTATGGGCTGCCGGTCACTTTTGACATGCGGGGTCGCTGGCAGACCAATGCTCAAGCGCTCCGATGGTGCTTTCACAACTTGCTCAGCCGGTTGGATCGCCACCAGCTCTGCTGCATCTATCCCGGCGGAGGCTGCCTCAAGGTGCTGGACTACTGCATCGCCAAAAAGATCATCACCTTTTGGATTACCGGCGCGGCGGACGGCATCCGTCCCGGCTGCAACCCGATTGCCGAGCAAGCGGTCGTCGAGAAGCTGTTTGCCAGCCTGCCGACCAATATCCCGGTTCGCGGATTCTGGTACGCCGGACCGAATGTGGGCATTCAAGAGGGACCGGGCGTCACGCTGGCCAGCCGTTTCGCTAAATTTACGGTTGTCTCCGATCTGATCGGCAATGTGAGCGTGCATGCCGGCACCCGAGTTCTCACCTTTCACCAAAAGCAAGCGCCGACGCCGCCTTTGGATCGAACCAACAATTACGTGGCGTTCATTATGTCGGATGGGGATAACCAATGCACCTATTACGACTTTTTTATCAACTTTTGGAGAAAAGGGGATCACGGACAGGCGCCGATTGGATGGACGATCGGCCCGACCGCGGTGGACACGATGCCGGACATCATGGACTACTACTATCGGCATGCAACCCCGAATGACGACTTCGTCTGCGCCGTTTCAGGAGTCGGCTATATGTATCCCGATGTCTACGCCGAAAACTATCGCCATCGCCAGGCAATCTTCAACCGATTTTTCGGTTTGACGCAGGAGTATATGAGGCGGCTCGATCTCAACTGCATCTGGCTGATGGGAGTTCACAGCAATGAGCTGCTAGCCGATTACGCCAATCAGATCGCTCACCTGAAGGCCATCTTTCCCGATTACGGCCGAATTCCAGGAATGAGCTACGCGCATGCCGACTATCGTCTGGGTCCCGGCGTCCCCATTTTTCATGCCCTCACCTCTTCGCCATCCGGCGTGAGCCGCGAACAGGCCATTTCGGATATGGTCGCTCAAATCCAGGGTGAGGTATCGAAGGTGAAATCGCCGGCCTTTGTGGATGCCTTCGCCATAAACTGGACCTACTCGCCTGGAATGCTGAGTGAAGTGGCAAAGCGATTGGGTTCCGACTTCGTGGTGGTCACGCCCGATCAATTGGCGACCCTCTACGATGAGGCCTATCCGCCGCATTAAAATGGTTGAGCGAGCATGGGGTTGAGAGGGAGTGGATCAGTGAGTTTTCGCGAAAGAGGGGGGCAGGCGGGCCGCTACTGCATCCTGCCCCTAGAAGGAAAAAGTTAGCGGCGGGCCAGCTTCAGGCGCTTGAACCCGGCGAAGCCGCCCATGCTCATCAATCCCAGCAGGCCGCTGACCAAGCTGCTCGGCTCCGGCACGGCGACGGGCGTGTTCGTATCCACCGTGATGCTGGAGATATCGGTTGTGTTTGAAAGTGAAGGGTTGATATTGTTTGATAAGTCTATTCCAATCCACAGAGCGGCCGGTGTATTTGCATCCACCCCTGAGAATGCTCCGCTATCAAGCTGGGACAGCGTATAGGGTCCATACGAGCCGGTCATCATGCCGATACTCGAGCTACCATTAAGGGGAGTGGTTCCCCCTAACCCATAGGTGTCACCTCCCAAACTGGTCAATTTAGTACCGGAGAACGAAAAGAATTGGCCATTATTATTTGCATCCAGCCAGACATTAACCGATGGTTGCTGATCGCCTGTCCAAGCTGCGCTTACCGATTGTAATTGGCCTAGTTTCAATCCGCCGTTAAAAAACAACACGACGCCGGAATCGGCATATCCGCTATAAAGTGGGCTCACTGTTAGCTGAAACGCACTTCCGATGTTGGTTGATGACGCCGTTTGTTTATTAAGTGGTGAACCACTCACATAAAAGCTGCCAAGATCATTGACGGCGTAATCAACAGCCCCGTAGGATGGGGTAAACACTTGCGATACCTGCGCCATCGCAGCGGTGGCGGCAAGAAGCAGCGCCACGCAAAAAACGATCTTTAATCTCATTTTCGATTTTCTGCCTTTCTTACTGCTCAAAGATGAATATCACTGCCAACTGCGACCGGCCGGCCCTCAGCAACGATCCCTTATGGCAGCCATAAAGTGGATGTTGAAAAATACTATTACGCCCATCGGACTGGATTCCCGCCATCCACTCCACTGGAGTGGATCCATGCGGGAATGACGGAGCGACCGACTCCAGCGACTTTTTCAATAACCTCTTAAAGCAATAACATGGCTTTTCCCAATCGTCAAGGCTTTATCACAAAATCTAGTATATTTATCAGTAATAATACGGTATATAGTATAATTACCGGGTATCCATAAGTTATATTGACAGCATTATTGACCAATTAAAAGTTATTATCTCCTGCCGGTAAGACGTTTATAAACTGGTGATATAGGAGGATGTCGGTGGGGAGAAGTAGGGGATGGGGTCGGGCCGTCCAAATCGGCCGCCGCTTGTGGGCTGAAATGGGTTTTCGGTCTACTCGACCTCTCCGATTGCGCCGTCGGCGGCCGGCTCGATAATGTGAACGGGGCAGACGGCGCCGATCAGGTGGGAGCCGCCGGTAAGCTGCACCCGGATGTAGTTCGAGGTGTAGCCGGCCAGCAGTCCGCCCGCCGCCTCCTTCCCCTCGACGAGCACTCCCAGCTTCGCCCCGATGTAGCGGCCGATGAATCGCTGCTGTGAAAGGCGGCACCGCTCGGAGAGCTCTTGGCTGCGCGCCTCCTTTTCCGCCTCGCTGACCGGATTGGCGAAACCGGAGGCCGGGGTGCCGGGGCGCGGAGAGTAGCGGAAGATGTGAGCGCGGGCAAATCCAACCGTATCAACCACCTGAAGCGTCTGCTCGAAGGCGGCCCGATCTTCGGTTGGAAAGCCGACAATGATGTCGGTCGTGACGGCCAGATCGGGGATACGGCGATAGGCCGTTTCACAAAGATTGAGATAAAAATCCTGATCGTACGGCCGGTTCATCGCTTGAAGCACCTGGCTGTCTCCAGACTGCAGCGGGATGTGAAGGTGGCTGCAGAGCTTTGGATTTTCGGCGAAGGCGTTCAGGAGCGACGGAGTGACCTGGGTCGGCTCAATTGAGGAGAGCCGCACTCGCTCGATGCCGGGTACGTGAGTGAGAGCGGCCAGCAGCTCAGCCAGATCCGCTCCGCCGGAACCGGTGGCTTCACCGTAGGAGCCGACCAGCACGCCGGTAATCACCAGCTCGCGGAATCCTTGATCGGCAAGCTGCCGCGCCTCGTTCAACAGCTCATCGAGTGGGCGGGAGCGCATCTGGCTGCGAGTATAGGGGATGCTGCAAAAGGAGCAGTAGACATTGCAGCCGTCCTGGATTTTCAAGGTCGCTCTGGTTCGTCCGTGCCGACTGCGCGGTTGAAGATGGGTTGGTGGGGCAGGCGCTTTTTTAAGCCACTCCTCGAATTGCGGGTAGGCCTGCAAAAAGTGGTTCAGGGTGCTCAGCTTATCGGGGTTGGGCACAATCAGGGCGGCCTCTTCCACCGTTTCCGATTTAATACGGGCCATTTCGGCATAGCAGCCCGTCATCACCACCACCGCGTCGGGGTTTTGGTTGCTGAGCCGCCGCACCAACTGCCGGGATTTGCGTTCGGCCGCCTGCGTCACCGAGCAGGTATTGATGACGTACACATCGGCAACTCGATTGAACTCGGTGATACGGAAGCCGCGCTCCTCGAATCGCTCGAGGATGCGCTGCGTTTCATACTGATTGACCTTGCAGCCCAGCGTGGCGAAAGCGGCGGTTGGCGGCCGCATTTCGTTAAAAACATGACTTTCCGTAGAGGCGCTTTCATTGCGGAGTTGGGCGGATTCAATGCTGGACGATATGGTTAAAGTTGAGGGACTGATGAGCGCTGTTTCTGATTTCATGGGATCACTATAAAGTCAAGCTTTCACAAAAAGATGATGCTAATAGGGTATTGGCAAATACGGTAACATCCACCAGGCTTTCGCGGGAATGACGAAGGTGTAGGATCCAGCGACTTTTTCAACCACTCCTAGAGGTCCGCCTGCTCCAGTTCGGGCGCCACATTGCCGGCTGGAACGCGACCGTTGCCGGTGTGGATCGAATCCTCCATCAAGTTGGAAAAGTTGCTGTGCTTCAGGGCCGCCTCGACCAGACCTCGAAACAGCGGATGCGCTCGGTTGGGCCGGGAGCGGAACTCGGGATGAAACTGGGTCGCGATAAAGAAGGGGTGGCTCGGAATTTCGATGATCTCCACCAGGCGGTAGTCCGGTGAAATGCCGGAACAATTCATGCCGCGCCGGATGTACATTTCACGGTACTCGTTATTCAACTCATACCGATGGCGGTGTCTTTCGGTAACGATCGGAACGCCGTAGAGCTGCTCCGCCATCGTGCCGGCCACTAACTGGCACCGATATCCGCCCAACCGCATGCTACCGCCCTTTTCGGTGATCGTTTCCTGCTCGGGCAGGATGTGGATGACCGGGTGGGGCGTATCGGGGCAAACTTCAGTAGTGTGCGCATCGCTCAATCCACACACGTTGCGCGCGAACTCGATCACCGCCATCTGCATCCCATAGCAAAGACCGAGGAAGGGCAAGCCGCTGGTTCTCACATACTCGACCGCTTTAATTTTGCCCTCCACGCCGCGCGCGCCGAAGCCACCCGCCACCACCACCGCATCTTTATCTTTCAACCGCTCCGGGACCATCTCTTCTTCCAGCGTCTCGCTGTCAATCCACTCGATATTCACCCGCGCATCGTTCGCGATGCCGCCGTGTTTGAGCGACTCGGCGATCGAGATATAGGCATCGCCGTTGCCGGTATATTTGCCAACCACCGCTACCGAAACCTCATATTTCGGGCGCTTGATCCGCTCAACGATCTGCTGCCATTCCGACATATCGGGTTCGCGTTCCGGTAACGAGAGGCGTTGCAGTACCAGATCGGTCAATCCGGCCTCCTCAAAACGCAGCGGCACTTCGTAAATGCTCTCGATATCCAGCGCTTCCACCACCGCGTTGCGGTCTACATCGCAAAACAGCGAAATTTTCTCGCGCATTTCATTGGAGAGCGGCAGCTTGGTACGGCAGATCAGCACGTCCGGTTGTATTCCGATTTCGCGCAGCTTAATGACCGAGTGCTGGGTCGGTTTGGTCTTGACTTCACCCCAAGGTCCGACGTAGGGGATTAGGGTCACGTGGACATACATCACGTTCTCATGCCCCACCTCCTTGCGAAACTGCCGGATCGCCTCCAAAAATGGCTGCCCCTCGATATCACCGACTGTGCCGCCGATCTCAGCGATGACCACCTCGGCATCGCTCGCATCCCCGACCTGCAAGATACGGTCCTTTATCTCGTTGGTTATGTGGGGGATCATCTGGACGCAGCCCCCAAGGTAATCCCCCCGCCGCTCCTTATTGATCACCTCACTATAGACACCGCCGGTCGTCACGCTGGAATGGCGGGTTAAATTGACATCCACGAACCGCTCATAATGCCCCAGATCCAGGTCGGTTTCGGCTCCATCGTCAGTCACGAACACCTCACCGTGCTGAGAGGGGCTCATGGTGCCGGGATCCACGTTGATGTAGGGATCCAGCTTTTGCATCGTGACCCGAAAGCCCCTATTTCGGAGCAGGCGGCCTAAGCTGGCGCTCGTGATGCCCTTACCGATCGAACTCACCACTCCACCAGTAACAAAGATATATTTACGCATCAATGAG
>JAKBZR010000032.1 GCA_021842405.1 bacterium | reverse complement strand
AAAGGTAACCGTCCACTGACCCCACGTAGACGGCGCCGTCGGCGCCGATCGCCGGTGAGGAGTGGATATCATTCCCCGTTTTGAACTTCCACTTCAATCTGCCGTTCGGGTTGAGGGCGTAAAGGCAATGGTCATCTGACCCAACGTAGACGGTGCCATCGGCGCCGATCGCCGGTGAGGAGGTGATCCCATCCCCCGTTTTGAACTTCCACTTCAGGCTGCCGTCCGGGTTGAGGGCGTAAAGGCAACCCTCTCTTGACCCAACGTAGACGGCGCCGTCCGCGCCGATCGCCGGGGAGGAGGCGATATAATCCCTCGTTTGGAATTCCCCTTTCAGGCTGCCGTCCGGGTTCCGATCGTAAAGGTAACCGTCCCTTGACCCAACGTAGACGGTGCCGTCCGAACCGATCGCCGGTGAGGGGTGGATATCATTCCCCGTTTTGAACTTCCACTTCAGGCTGCCGTCCGGGTTGAGGGCGTAAAGGTAATGGTCAAATGACCCAACGTAGACGGCGCCATCCGAACCGATCGCCGGTGAGGAGGAGACAGAACGCCCTGTTGGGAACTTCCACTTCAGGCTGCCGTCCGGGTTGATGGCGTAAAGGTAACCGTCCCATGACCCGACGTAGACGGCGCCGTCCGAACCGATCGCCGGTGAGGAGGCGATCATATGCCTCGTTTTGAACTTCCACTTCAGGCTGCCGTCCGGGTTGAGGGCGTAAAGGTAACCGTCCTGTGACCCAACGTAGACGGTGCCGTCCGCGCCGATCGCCGGTGAGGAGTAGTAGATATTACCCCCCGTTTGGAACTTCCACTTCAGACTGCCGGTCTGAGAGCCGACATAAGGACTTAACCCGGTGTGGCGCACATTACCGTGGAACATCGGCCAGAGAGCGCCGGCCTGCAATCCATCGCCGTTTACCACCTTCGATTGCCCTGCCGGTGCAGAGGGAACCGGCGCAACGGGTGGTTTGGTCGGGGATACTTCACTCTTTGATATCTCGCCGTCCGAAACCACGTCCAGCGCCAGCGCCCAGCTCTCAATCGCCCATTGAGCGGCCTCGGCCGATAACCCCCGCTCCTCAATCAGCTTCTTTACCAATCGAGATAGTGTGAATGACTTCGATGCTCCGTTCGACGGCGAAAGGAGCTCGCCTGGCGCGCCCTCCTCCACCGCGGCGACCAGTACGTTCACCTCCAGGCGAAGCTGCGGGCAATAGTCTCTCAGCAGCGACTTCAAGCGGCGCGGGTCGCTTTGGATATTGCCGTCTTGTGAGATGATCCGTTTTAGGGCACCCCGCGCTCTATTGTCCATCTATCGCTCCGTTTCACCTTTTGCCATATCCGCTCGACAGATGATCCCCAGCGTGATGTCATCGCCGCTGCCCTGCTCGGACGCCTCATTCAACCAGCCCTCCAGCTTGGCCGAAACCGCCTCCAACCCGTCCCGGCGGATCGCCTGCAGATAGTCCGACCCTGTCTGCTCGAAATCCTCAGTGCTGACGAAAGAGTTGGAGTAGCCGTCGGTCGAAACCAGGATCAGCGCCGGGGGATTATTGGAGATGGGAATGCTCTTTACCTCCATGCTCAGCCACGCCTCGGGCAGGCAAAGCGAGGTCGTTTCATCGGCGAAGAGGCGCGGATCCCGCTCAATCGGACGATTTATCGATCCATCTTCATCAACCAGCAGCACGTCGCCGTCCCCCAATTGGAAAATGACGAGGTATTCCGCCGATGCCACGACAGCCAGCAGCGTGGCGCCGTATTTTCTGAATATCTCATTTTTCTCATCTTCATTAAGCGGTATATCCTCACCGGAAGTTTCCTTAAAAAGAATCCTACTCCACCACTCTTGAGTGATTTTCCGCGGAAGACCGTCCGGCAAGGTAAAACGTTCGATGGAGTTCGGCTTGGCTGGTGGCTTACAACAGTTTTTGAAAAACGGTTGTAATTGTTCGATTGCAACATCAACCGCCGCCTCGGCGCCCTCCGCGCTGTTGGGGGAGCGCTCGCTGCCATGGCCATCGGCGACCGCCAAGATCACGCCATCCGGCGTCTCGATGGCCTTAACCGCATCCTGGCACGGCTTATCCTTCAGCTTATGAGCGGCGCCCCGCACCCTGCATTCAGCGGTCCGCCATTTCACTTGAACCCCAGATTGAGCCATTTCTCAGGCGCTTACCACACCGCAGGTCCGGTAGCGGCGGGTGGAAGCTGTGGGATCGGCACGTTGTTGTTGGATTTGGAGGAGTTTGTAAGTTGGCTTGGGGGCGCGGAGGCGGCCTTGAGTACCGCGGTGGAGACCCACTTGATATTCTGCACCAGCGATTCCGGGTTGTTCGCCTCCAGCGGTTGAATTTCGGGATTCGCGATAAACTCGCTCAATACGTCGCGATCGGCGTCATCGCCGATTGCGATCGCCATCCGCACCGCCTTCTTGCCCCACGGCTCGTTCAGCAGGGCGCTCAAGCCGGCGGCGTAATCGTCGGTCGGCTGGCCATCGGAGATGAGAACCAGCACCGGCGGCAAGGCGCGCTCGTTCATCGGCGGAATGTGAAGCTGCTGGGCGACCAAGGAAAGCGCCTTGCCCATATCGGTGACGCCGCTAGCAATCAGATTGACCCAGTTGAACTGGTCAACCGGGGTTGGCTGATCAATATGCCAGCCGGCGCCGCTGGAAAATTTAACGGACCTTACCAGCACGTCGGCGTTGGGATTGTCCTTTGCGACCTCCCGCATGTGCGGAATGGCCTCTCGGATGGCGTTGTTGAGCGCCTGGATTTTATCGCCCGCCATCGAGCCGGAGCAGTCGGTGATAAAAATGAAATGAAGCGGTCGAGAAGACATTGCACCACCCGGTCGCTGTAAATCCTCTGCCATTGTGAACCTCCTTCAATTTATCGTTTTAATATTTGAGAAACGCATCAATGCACAAGCGGAAAGGCGGTCGGCGATTCACTTCGAGCTATACCATAAAAAACATCTGCAAGCCGATTTCCACCCTCAAGCTTAGGAAGTATAAGCCATCGTAATACCGGCAGTCACTCGAAGCGGCGGGCGATTATTTCCTATTCTACAGCATTTTTCAGCAAATGACAACCGCAGCCCTAACAGGAAAGAGTTCAGTTCTACGGGAGTGATTTTCGTTGAAAAGATTGAAAATGAGAAGGGGGCGAGATAGCATATCAATCATGCCCCCGATGGTAAATGAAAGAGGAATCGCTGGGCAGCGCGTTTGATATTACAACTAATACCCACCGATTCTTTATCTGCACAAGTCAGACCGTCGTATTAAAGCTATAAGGAGGATTTATGCGCCTGCGCGTAACCATGATGCTGGACTGCGAGGTCTGCTTGCCGATCAACCACCAGCATTTGTTGACCGGCGTGGTCTACCGCTTCCTGGAGCGCGCCGATGCGGATTACGCTCAGTTTCTTCACACTGAGGGCTATGCCGCCACCGAAGATGAGCGCGATCGCCACCGCTTTAAGCTGTTCGTCTTCTCTCCCCTTCGCGCCAAGCGCCGCCGAGCGGATCACGTTCTGCTGCATATCGGGCCGGGACCGGTGGAGTGGCTGGTCTCATCGCCGGTTGAGCCGTTCCTGACCGCCTTCGCCACCGGATTGCTCTCCGAGGGCGTTTTGCCGGTCGGCCGGCTCGCGCTGTCCATCGCGCAGGTGGAGACGCTGCCGGCGCCTCACCTCGACGAAGTGAACCGGTTCACCTGCCTCTCACCCATCGTGGCCTCGATTTCGGGCGAGCGCCCCACACCGGAATACCTGCGTCCGGGGGATCCGCGTTTCAGCGAGCAGGTGCGCTGCAATTTAATGGCCAAATACCGGGCGCTCCACGGCAAGCCTCCGGCGGACGACCGCCTAGCCTTAGAATTCGATACGGATTATTTGGAGCATCACCGGGGCACCAAGCTGATTGATTTCAAGGGCATTCAAGTGGTGGGGGCGCTGGCGCCGTTCACGCTGCGCGGCTCGCCGGAGATGATACGAGTGGGATATGAATGCGGCCTGGGCGAGAAAAACGCGGCCGGGTTCGGGATGGTGGAGATACTTCTATGAGTAAAGAACTCAGCTTGTACGTGGTGAAGTATACGGGACCATTTGCTTACATTAAACCCTGGACTGCGGTTCGCGACGAGAGGACTTACAGCCAATCGTTCCTCACGCCATCCATTGTCGAGGGTCTAAGACAGAAGCTCGAAGTGGCAGCCATCCTCCGACACCGGCTGAGACACGGGGGCATAGACCTACAACAAGAGCGGACGCAAATCGTCGGCTGGAAGGTTAATAAAAACGTAGCAATCCGCCCAGTATCTATCATTACGCGCGGAGTGATGGTCCAGCCGGAGTTGACCTTGGCTTTCGAATCCCTTTCCGACGCGCAAAAGGCTGCGACGCAGCACATCTGTCTATGCCGCAATGAGGACTTATTGCTACCAACCGATATTAGTACGATCTCCTCAGATTCCTTCGAATCGCTTCCGGGTGTCGAACTAAGGTTCGAACGGACACCAAATTCATTCCTCGTTGGCTTCAATAGGTTCGAGGATGCCGCCCCTATGTACGGCTATCTGACTATTGTCGATCCGGATAATAATGAAGAGGAGTCCGTATGATAATTCTTGCGAAAAGCGACGGCACGAGCCTACGAGACCATACGTGCCATGTTGTAAAAGCAATTGAGGCGATAATCAAACCGTTGCTCCCATCGATCACGGAGGATGAATATAACACGGCAAGACACGGCGCGATCCTCCATGATCTGGGCAAAGCCCACCCATACTTTCAGGAAAGTCTTACCAATGGTTTTAATCCAAGCAAGTACCAAGTACCGTACCGACACGAGATCTCCTCACTTTTGTTTTTACCTGCGTTTGATTGTGCGGAGTGGTCACAATTAATCGAAATGGTAGTCGGTCACCACAAGTCCGTTCGGATAATGATAAACGGCAACCGTGGAAAAGGGCTTCTCGACCTGGTAAACAACTATGAAGAAGAAGCGGTTTTCGAGCAGCATTATAAGCAATGGGATGAATGGAGCCCCTACGCCTTTGAAATTCTCAACGAATGCGGGGTTCAAGCAAAACGATTAAGTTACAATGATATAAAAAAGGCGTTCCAACAATCTGTATGCAACGTAGAATCGAAGCAATGTGGTCGAAATCGATGGCGCGGACTATTGATGTCTGCAGATCATCTGGCTTCCGCGCTTGAGGAAGAAACTGAGCAGCATGTTTGCCGACTTTTCGAATTTCCTAATCTCAAAGTATTTGAGGATCGCGCAAAAGTCGCCGATGAGAAGCTCTATCCCCTCGCCAAGAAATCAGCAGCCTCGCCTAAACCACACACGATGGTCATCGCGCCCACAGGCTCTGGAAAAACGGATTTTCTGCTTCGACGGTGCCATTGCAGGGTCTTTTATCTATTACCTTTTCAAGCGTCGATCAACGCGATGTTTTTACGTCTAGATGCGGCAATGAACGGGGAAGGAGACAAACGTTTATCACTTGATAAACGAACCGACATTCGTCGAGTACACGCTTCTTCCATTATTGAAATAGACGATGATGAGGAGACAATATTGCAAAGGCATCCTGGCGCAGCCATCAAAGTCATGACGCCCTATCAGATTGCTAGTATCATATTCGGGCTTGCTGGACATGAAGCTGTCGCACTCGATATCGCTGGGCAAGACGTTATCCTCGATGAGGTCCATGTTTACAATGAACAGGCTCAAGCTATGGTAATGGCTCTTATCCGATCTCTAAATCGCCTGGGGTGTAGGATTCACATCGGTAGCGCGACGATCCCAACCGCGCTATCCGATGAGATTCGGCGCTGCTTGGGTGGAAAAGATAAGGTAGAAGAGATTAAGTTGAGCAAGCAAGAGTTGTCTACCTACGATAGGCACGTAATTTACAAGCTAGAAGATGAGGAATCAGCGCGGGAGTACGTTTATTCAGCCGTGCGTAACGGCAAGAAGGTTTTATTTGTGTCCAACCGCGTTGCAAATGCGCAAAATCGGTTCAGGTGGCTTCATGACTGCGTTCCGGAGATTCCTAAAGTTCTTGTTCACAGCCGATTTCGGCGAAAAGATCGAGCATGCTTGGAAAGCAAGATCGAGGGACTTGAAAATTCGCATGGTCCATGCGTCGTATGTTCTACTCAGGTAATCGAGGTTAGTCTTGATATCTCCTTCGATACTATGGTAACCGATTGCGCACCTCTTGACAGCCTCATCCAGCGGTTTGGACGAGTTAATAGACGCCGACCTACATCCAGCCTCGCGAATATCGCCGTTATTAAACCGCCTGAAAATAGCAGGGATGCAAAGCCATATACTCTTGATTTACTCAAAAAGAGTTGGGACATCCTCAAAAATGGCTGCCGAATCGAGGAAGCTGAGCTGCAACAACTCATTGATACAGTTTATCCCAAACTGGATATGAGCCAGATTGCTACTCATCTTGTGGATACAGAGGATGGGTTTAAACTCTCCGAACTCTGTAATTATCCAAAAAGCCTTCTCTTGGAGAACCTAGAAATTGAAACTGCTGTGGTAATCCGCGAAAACGACGTATATGATTATCAGCACATTAAAAATGAACGGCAAATGCTGGAGATACCGGTATCTGTAAAATCATTATATTCAAGAAATAGAGAATGGCGTCGGCTACATTTCGGAAATAATCCTTTTGTATGCCCGGATTGTGCGTATGACTCTACGATAGGATTAACATTTGGATCTAAGGAGGAACTAACATGTATCATGCTGTGATCGGAAAACGGTTAGTTGAATGTGTGAATGAGCATTTCGGGCGAACCTACACTATATATGAGTTCTTTAATGAAATATATGCGCCATTATTTTTCGGGAGCGCAAAAATATTACAACATGTAGGCAATTCGCCATTTTTTCAAAGATTAAACGTAGGCACAATCGATTACACTAGAAAAATGAATGAAGGTATGAGTGTTACTCAGCTTAAAAAGGAGGCAAAAACAGATGCGGCGGCGCGCTACAAGTTAGGTCTATTGTATTACGAAGGAGAGGGTGTAGGTCGTAACAAGACCGAAGCGCAGAAATGGTTCTACAAAGCTACGAAGCTATGTGTGAAAGAGATTAATAAGAAAATAAATGATTCAGCGCCGGATGCAAGTTTTTTCCTTGGCGGCCCCGCTGCTGGAATAGATAACACCACCTCCGGTCAAGTCACCTCCATGCAAATACCGATTACAAGAGAGGATATTTATGCAAGCTGGCTTGGCGCAGCTTGTGGAATGACAGTGGAGGGAGGTTTTACTATCCTTATCGATTCAAAAGATGTGCTACTTGCTATTTTCGAAGGTTGGAAGGAGTATCGTAACTATTTAAACCAAACATCTCAGCTTAAACCTCTCCAGATTAATACTTGGAATGGACAGTGGGTGACATATAAAATGAGAGGGTTATCGGACAAGTTCGCTCCTAACGCTAAAACAGAAAAAGGAGTAAGTAAGCTTGTTACACAATCTTGGATTCAGCTTTTATTCGCTCTTAGTTTTCATTTCAATGAAAGCCAGGATCCTTTATTGGCTTATGTTTATTCGTTAGGGAAGATGAACAGGACCATTGGATTCGTGAAACTAAATCTCCCATCTGTCAGACGCCCGGTAGACTTTTATAATAAGTTGTTTACAGTTCCAGATGGGTTACCAGCTTACGCATTTGAGGAGTTGTACCAGACGGAAACAGCCTTCGAAAAAGCTTGTCTTATGACCGAAATTGGACTCCGCGCAATCAAGCCCAAGGACATCTTTAACGCCGATAACAAGGTGCCGAAACCGCCAACCAACGTAAAAACGAAACTTGCATCAAAAGAGGAGAATATCGCATATGCAAAAAAGAAACTTGCATTCCAAACTTACCAAACATGGATTATCGCAATGCTAAACAATAAAGATCTTTATCAGCATGCTAACGATCTTGCTAAAGCATTGCAGCGTTTTCAGCAGCAAAGCACACGGGGTAAGACTACCCGGAAACAAATGGTCCAGGAAATCCTCGACAAGAAGAATCTGCGGGATTTTATCGATGTCTTAACGGGCATAGTGAACGAGGACGACTCAGAGCGCGCAACGTTCGAACAGATCGTTATAGATATCCTGGCTCTCCCAGTCGAGAAGGTTCCACTCTTCCTAACGCTTGTTAGGTTCAGCTACGCCGTCACGGAAAAACAAAAGGAGGTTTCGTCGTAATGCCATACATTTACATTCGTGGTCTGCGCCAGGTTGACCATACAGTCTTCTGTGTTGCCGATGGACAGAAGACTTATTGGGATCCTTTGACCAATAGACCCGTACCCTATTCAAGTGGTCAACAAGTCAAGCGATCTATTTTGGATGGAATAGTAGAGGCACTTGGCGAGGATAGATCGCCGGTAACCTTCAACTTCACCCTCACAAAAAAAGAGGGATCCGAAAAAAAGGACCTTAACCAGAAAGAGCCGTGGTCCACCTGTGACCCAATGTATACGGACCAACTCATCGGCGGCTGGATGCACGCAGAATCGGAGAAGGCACCGATCAAGCGCCGCAGTCCGCTATCAATTTCGGCGCTGCGACCCCTTCACCCAACCCTCAGTAGCCTTGCGCAAGAGGATATCACCTTTGACCGAAGCGATCTTCCTGAGAAGCATAAAGTTCGCGTGGTGGATGACAAAGGTAAGGAGATATCACAGGAGGAATTATTCCAATACCTACGAGATGAGGATCGGAATCTGCCCATGCGACACTGGATACCGAAGGAAAACGTGGGGGCCCGTGCCAGCGGACTTTTTATTTACGATGTTGCCATCGACTTGCGCACTCTGTTTAGCGTTTCGCTGAACAACTTCGAGCCAGAAGTAGGAATTGAAACCATCTCCAACCTCAAGAATCAGGGCTGGGCGGAGAGTCCGGACGGGATACGTTTAATTTGTCCCAAGACTCGGCGCGACCGGATTATCCCGGCGCTCGCACACAGCCTGATCCATTGGCGCGTGACGAGTAACCAGTCGCGCACATATAGTCCTCAAACCACGTTATCTATCGCGATAAGCGGTGACGCCAGTTTGCTGGCGGCGGCGATACGAGCGGATCTAACAGAGGAGAGCGAATACAAGCGGGCGAACCCGATCCTTGATAGCAGCGTGACTGATGTCAATCTCTACGTAGCCCTTCCTGCAAAGGGGTACGTGGCCGATGTCGCGGCAACAGATGACGCACTCAACAGGGCGGAAACAGATCTCACGGAGCGCCTCAAACAGTTCGACTATGACTCTTGAGGATATGACTGTCCGAGACTCGCTCACCTCCCTCCACACCACCGGCACCCAGGTGCACTACTGCGCCCTCTGTGAGCGCAAGCTCTGGTGGCATTGCCATCAGATGGAGCAGGAACACGCCTCCGATCGGGTGGCGGAGGGCCGGGAGCTGCAGGAGGAGGCCTATCCGGATCGGAGTGACAAGGACATCCTGTTGGGCGGGTTGGTGCGGCTGGACGGCCTGGAAGAGAGCGGCGGCAAGGAGGCGGAGGCTGTCATCACCGTTCACGAAACCAAGCTGAGCCGCAAAGCCACCCGCGCCCAGCGGTTTCAACTGCTTTACTACCTCTATTTCCTCAAGCGCGTTGGGGTGCGCAATGTGCGCGGCTTGATGGAGTACCCACGGCTGAAGCGTCGCGAGGAGATTGTGCTGACGCCAAAAGACGAAGCCGAGCTTGAGGGCTTGCTGCGGCGCATTGATGAGGTTCGCGATATGCCTTCGCCGCCGGAGGTGGCCGAGCCGATGGGAATCTGCAGCAAGTGCGCCTATCAAGAACTGTGTTGGGGGTGAAATGAACGATGTTTATTATTGTAGGAGATGTATCCGGAATCCAAGATTATCTGCTCGACATTGTCGGTTCTCATGGAGGCCAGTCCCGTCGACTGCGCGCCCGCTCTTTTTTCTTGCAGGCGTTTTCCGAGTTGGCGGCCCGCCGCATTTTATCCGCCGCCGGGTGGGGTGATGATTGCCTGCTCTTTAGTGCGGCCGGCAAATTTTTGCTGCGCGGTCCCGATCTTGAGCCTTCTCATCGAGAAGCAGTGGAGCGCGAGCGTGGCGTGGTGGCAGAATGGCTGCGCGACACGGTGGGCGCCCGCATCCGATTGGCGCTGTGTATGGTTCCCGAATCTCCCAGCGTAAGGGAAAGCTATAACCGCGCCTTGACTGCCCTCCAAAAAGAGAAGCTGCGCCCCTGGGCGAACATCGCCGTTCATAACGGTGAATGGAATCCCGAAAAGCTTGTCTTAGACCCCATTTACCTAGACCCCATTTACCCAACTTGCTCCATTTGCCGACGGCAATTAGCAACGGCGTCCATCCGGATTCCTGATGAAGACTCCGAAATTCCGGTCTGCTGGATGTGCCGGCAGGACGACGAAATGGGAAGGATATTGCCTGCATCGCGATTCATGACGATACACGACCCATCTGACGGGATGAGTGAGTATGAGATCGCCGGGCTGAAATTATCACTTCACCCAAACAAACCGGACACCGCTACCGCCCGCTACGTCTTTGATTTATCCGATTCAGCACCCCGCTGGGACGGCAGCGCCAAAATCGTCTCAAGGCGTATCACACGGCATATCCCCACCGACAATCAAGGCCATCCTCTAGACTTCGATAATATTGCCGATCAGGCAGAGGGGGGGCCTTATCTCGGAGTCTTAAAAATGGATGTGGATTCCCTAGGTAAAGCAGTAGACCACATACTAAAGGATGCCGGCGATTGGCAGCCGTTAATTCAATTCAGCCAGCGGCTCGATAAATTCTTCGCCGTAAAATTAGATGAAGAGATGCGTCAGCCCAAATGGAGTTCTATCTACACCGTGTTTTCGGGCGGCGATGACCTGCTGTTGGTTGGCCCGTGGAACATCGTCTTTGACTTTGCTTTTCACGTTCAGCAACTTTTTCAAGCGGAATTTCGCGACCTGGAGCTGACGATCAGCGGCGGAATGGCGTTGGTAAAGAAAAAGCATCCGATCCGCCGAGCGGTCATGCAGGCTGATGCGCTTCTAGAGCAAGAAGCGAAATCGAAACCTGCGCCGGGTGCAACGGAAGCGAAGGATCAGTTCGCCGCCTTCGGGCAGATATGGAAGTGGCGGAATCATGAAGCCATTGCCCATCACGCTCGATGCTTAACCAAATGGGTAAGAGACAACTCGGCCGAGCGCGGCTGGCTGCATGACCTGCTGCGTTTCACCCTCCAAAGAGAAACGAGTCATCTGAGCAGCGGTTCGTGTTATTCTGCTTCATTCCTGCCTGACGGACTCCAAAGAGAAACGAATCATCTGAGCAGCGCCCGCCTGTCCTACCACATCACCCGGAACTATCCGAAAGAGAACGACCCAAGCCCTGAAAAGCAGGCGTTACGACGTTGGGCCAATCAAATTGCAGCCGATTTTGAGAAAGGGAGGAATATCGAAACGATCTACCTGTCGGCAATCGCGCGCTACGCATTGCTGGCCACTCGCGAACAAAAAGGAGGAGAGGATGGAACATAATCGGGGTTACCAGAATCAACAGGGAGGCCGGGGTGGAAATCCGTCTCGATCAGGCAACGATCCGCAAAAGTCGCTCGATCAAATCTGGCCGAGCTACCTAAAGGACGGCTATTTCGATGAGGCGGGAAACCTACGGCTTGATCTGGTACGCCGTGATCGCATGAAAAATCTCGCTGACAAACTTGGGCAGTACGGGCTTACGTCAACGCAGGTACGGCGGTTCTTCAGTCATTGTCGGGCACTTGAGGCCAGACTGCGCGCCGGTGCAGCCACATGGGAGGACATCCGCGCAGATTTTCTGCGACTTGATGCGGCTGCGGCGTATTCCCTGAACAAAACGCAGCAAGCCAAGATCCCCTGTGCCTTCCACGATTTTATCCGCCGCAATGTGGAGGCAGTAAGGACCGAGCGCGACTTCCTGGATGGCTTTATGCCGCATTTCGAGGCTCTGATCGGATTTGGCGAGGGTCAGTTCAAGAAAGGAGGAGCATGATGAGAAAGATAGACCACATCATCGTTACAGCAACTTTGCGCTGCCTGAGCGGAACGCGAATAGGAGGAAGCGATGACCTCCTGCAGATAGGCGGTGCGGACCTTACATGCATTAAGCACCCTAAAACTCGTGTGCCGTATATCCCTGGCACGTCGCTTAAGGGCAAGCTGCGATCTGAGCTCGAGAAATACCATGAGAAGTACAGCGCGAATGGGCAAAAACCTTGCGACTGTGCGGATTGCGTTATTTGCCGCGTGTTCGGTCCCCATGGCAATAAGCCAAACAGCCACGGTCCGACCAGGATATTAGTACGAGACGCGCCTGCGATCGGCGAGACGGTCATTGAGACAAAGGCGAGCACCGCTATCGATAGGAGCACAGGCAAGGCTCTGGGCGGATCGCTGCGTCAGGAAGAGCGGGTCGCGGCAGGAGCCACCTTTGCGGTTGAGATCGGGCTGCAAGTATTCGACGACGACAGTGAATTCGAGTACCAGGGGAAGAAAGGAGCTCACGCGCTCTTTCGGGTCGTCCGCCACGGCATGCGGCTGGTAGAGCAGACGGGCATTGGCGCGGGAACCAGTAAGGGATTCGGGCAAATTGTATTCGAAGATGTGAAGGTGGAGCGTCTGAAGGCGGACGATTTCCGCGACGAGATGGAATAACTTAGATGAAACTCTATCGCCTTAAGCTGCGCCCGCTCTCCTCCTGGATGACGCCCTGGCAGGCGGACACGCTCTCCGGCTCGCTTTGCTGGGCGGCGGCCCGGCATCTGGGCAGCGACGCGCTAAATGAGGAGATACTCAAGCCGACATTGGCAGGCGAGCCTCCTTTTGTACTTTCCGATGCCTTTCCCGGCGATCTGCTGCCGATTCCAATAACTGTCAAACTGCACCATTGGGAGCCTGACGTGCGAAAGGAGGTGAAACGAGCGCGCTGGATCACACTGGAAGCGTTCAATTTGGCGCAGCGTGGGGAGCCTCCCCGTAAAGACGGACTGTTTGGTGAGGAGTTAATTCAGCCGCTTGAGCGAATACGGAATACCATCAGCCGCACTACTGATACCACCGGCGATGAGGGGTCGCTGTTTCCCACTCAGGAATTTGTGTTAGATACCTCTTCTTCGCTGACGAAAGAGACCCCCTACCTTTCGGTGTATGTCAGAGTGGGGGAAGGCTTTGAGGAACGGCTCATTCAACTCTTTCGGCTGCTGGAGGCGAACGGCTTTGGGGCCGATGCTTCGGTGGGATACGGACGATTTGAGGTCATCCCAACGCTGGAACCGGTTGATTGGCTGGATGTGCCGGCTGATTCAATAAACGGGCTGATGACCCTCTCCACCTTTCAGCCGGCACAAAACGACCCCACCGACGGCTATTGGGAGCTCCTCATGAAGTATGGGAAGGTGGGAGCCGATTTTGGTCTCGAAAATGTGTTCAAGAAGCCGCTGGTGATGCTGAAACCGGGGGCATGCTTTCGCAGCCGGCCATTCCGCCCCTATCTTGGTCGAGCGATCCCGATGAGTGAAATCCTTCCCAAAGAGATCACCGATGAGCTTCAGGCGATGGAAATAAATATGCTCCATTACGCCTTTGGGCTGGCGGTTCCTTTTATTCTAAATGAGGGGGTGAAAAATTGAAGCCCAGAGTGCTTATCTCCACGGTCGGCACCAGCCTGCTGACCAATGAAACCTGTCCCGAGTTGAGAAATATCCTGATTCAAACCGCCAACTGGCGCGAGAGCGAATATGATGCCGACAGAAAGCAACGGGTTGACCGCCGCATCGAAGAGGTAAAAGCCCGCCTGCAAAATGCCTCTCACTCAGATATACGTAAGTTGAGCGCAGAACTCAACGGCATCTTGGGTCTTAACGCGATCGGGCCTCAATGCTCCCACTTCTTGCTCGCAACCGATACTTTTCAGGGAGAGGCGACCGCTGAAATGATCGCCGAATGGCTTCGGAATCAAGGATGTCAGCATGCTACCCCGGTCAAACTTGAAAAGCTGAATACGGGAAACGAGGAGGATTTTCGGCGGGGAATCGATGATCTGCTGAAGTGGTGTGATGAACAGCTTCAACCTCTCCGCGCGGGTGACCGCATCATATTCAATCTGGTGGGCGGATTCAAAAGCCTGCAGGCATACGCGCACACGCTGGGGATGATCTATGCGGATGAGATCGTCTATCTCTTTGAGGGAGCGGGTAGCCCACTGCTTCGCATCCCTCGCCTGCCGATTCACTTCGATGAGGCCCCTTTGAAGAAAAACGCCCCGATGTTCGCCAGAATGGATAAACCAAAGGATAGTGTGCCGGCTGAGGAGGTCAAAGGCCTCCCGGAAGCCTACTTTGAGATCAGCGGAGACGATGCCGCGCTTAGCCTATGGGGGGAACTCGCGTGGAGCCAGGTGAAGAGGGAGATACTAACAGGCGCACTACTCTGCCATTCAAGGCTGGTATACGAATCCTCCTTCCAACATAATTACGAGAGTATTAATAATAACGATCTGCGTATCGCGATTCAGGAAGCGCTGGCTAAAGCGGCCGTTTTATGGGCGCGGAATGGACTCCAATCCCTTCGGGCTGATGGAGGACTCCAGTATGAGGATTATTCCGGCAAAAATAAAGGTATCGGTCACTTTCGCGTCAATGATGGCCCCCGGATCAGTTGCAAGCCGGACGGCTCAAATCTACGGCTGCGTCATTGTGGGGCGCACGATGTTGTGAATAACAATCCGTAAATGAGGTACTGGTGTCCGCCATGTCCCGTAACTATTACATATTCTCCAACGGCCGCATCAAGCGCGAGCAAAACACGCTCTACCTCGAAACCGCCGAAGGACGCCGGCCGGTGCCCATCGAGGATGTGGACGGCCTCTACGCACTGGGTGAGCTCGACCTCAATACCAAGCTCCTCAACTTCCTTACCCGGCGCAAGGTGCCGCTGCACGTCTTTAACTACTACGGCTACTACGCCGGCAGCTACTACCCGCGTGAATACCTCAATTCCGGATTCCTACTGGTGAAGCAGGTGGAGCACTATAGCGATCCGGCAAAACGGCTGGTTCTGGCCGGTGAGCTGGTTCGTGGAGCGGCCCACAGCATCGAGCGCACGCTGGCCTATTATCAGCGCCGAAAGGGGGCGGAGGCGGAAGAGAGCGAGCGAACCGCCGGCGACATTGAGGGCGGGGCGGACAGGTTGGAGGCGGATATCGAAGAAGAAGCGGACGGCTTGGAGCGCATCTCCAAGCCGGAGGACGAAATTCAAGAGGATGCCCTTCCCGAAATATCGGCGGCGCCGGATGAATTGCGGGGCGCTTTAGAATATATCGCCGATCTGGCGGCTAAGATCGGAAATATTCAAGCGGTGGATGAGCTGCGGGGCATCGAGGGAAAGATACGGGAGAGTTATTATGGGGGGTGGCGATACATCCTGCGCGAGGGACCCGGCATCGAGTTCGAGAAGAGGGTGCGGCGCCCGCCCGACAATATGGTCAATTCGCTCATCTCATTTGGGAATGGTATGATTTACGCCGCCTGCCTTACCGAGATATACCGCACCCAGCTTACTCCCACCATCAGCTACCTGCATGAGCCGGGCGCCCGCCGTTATTCGCTGGCGCTCGACCTATCTGAGATATTCAAGCCGATCATCGTGGATCGGGTTATCTTTACCCTGCTGAACACAAATCAGTTGCAGGAGAAGCATTTCCGGATTGTCGGCGCATCGGAAGATTCGCCCGGCGCTTGCTACCTCGCGGAAGAGGGGCGCCGGATATTCGTCAAAGCGTTTGAAGAGAAGATGCAGACGACCCTCTATCACCGCCGGTTAAAGCGGCACGTCTCTTACCAGCGGCTGATACGGTTGGAATGCTATCGGCTTATCCGGCATTTGAGCGATGATGAGCCGTACCGTGCGTTTCGGGCCTGGTGGTAGTCGGCCGACTTTTCCAGGAAAGGACGAAGGATGTACGTGATTCTGGTTTATGATGTGGGCGAGAAGCGCGTGGGGAGGGCATGCAAGTTTTGCCGCCGGTTTTTGACCTGGGTACAAAACTCGGTATTTGAGGGTGAGCTGAAGGAGAGCCAGTTACGCCGTGTGGAGGATGGAATGAGGAAGCTGATGGTTGAGGAGGAAGACACGGTGCTGATCTACGTTTTGCGGGACAACAAGTGGCTGGATCGGCGCACTCTGGGCATTAAAAAGGGCGAGCCGACCAACATCATTTAGCCCTCCGCGCGAGTCGTCTACCTCCGATAGCCGGTCGCCACGAGGGAGGGTGACGACTCTTTTTGCCCCCGAAGGACAAAAAATCCCGATTCAGGGGTTGATTTCTTTAGATGGTTGTGATATGCTGTAGCAGGTAGAGTGGGGAGCAGTTGGGACGTCCAGATTTAGGGCTTTTAATCGAACCAGCGTGGAATTGAAACCTTCCCGTCCGTCCTACTATGATCACTCTGTCCGTCCTTTTAATCGAACCAGCGTGGAATTGAAACTAGGCTGAGTTATAATAACACTGCATTGGCATTACGAACTTTTAATCGAACCAGCGTGGAATTGAAACAAGTCTACGTCGGTTTCACTTTGACGCCCGATGCCGCTGCTTTTAATCGAACCAGCGTGGAATTGAAACACTGCTTCGGTGCGTAACCCTTCTCTAAAAATTCCCAGCCTTTTAATCGAACCAGCGTGGAATTGAAACTATTCATTGAACAGCCAACATCCCACCAGTCCTTGCGCAACTTTTAATCGAACCAGCGTGGAATTGAAACGATGGTCAAGAATCTGAGTTATCAGAGCATGCTGTTCCTCCTTTTAATCGAACCAGCGTGGAATTGAAACTATCCCTTCTGCCCCGCCGGTTACCGGCCGCAGGCTCTTTTAATCGAACCAGCGTGGAATTGAAACTTTGAGTGAATCGAAAGGAAGAGGCAACGATTTGATATTCCTACTTTTAATCGAACCAGCGTGGAATTGAAACGGTAAAGTAAGAAGGATGTTTTGGCCGACATCATCCAGAACTTTTAATCGAACCAGCGTGGAATTGAAACTTTGCGCGATTGAGAGGCCAGTAGCCGCGCCGATTCCACCCCTTTTAATCGAACCAGCGTGGAATTGAAACCGAAACATTCCTCTACGTCAGCCGAGATTGAAAATGTGCCCTTTTAATCGAACCAGCGTGGAATTGAAACTTCTACGCGCCGCTGTAGAGAAACGGTTGAAATAAAACGTTCTTTTAATCGAACCAGCGTGGAATTGAAACTTTCCCTGACCATCAAAGTAGGGAAGCAGCATCAGCTTTTAATCGAACCAGCGTGGAATTGAAACTCGATCAGATATCCACCGACATTGAGGTTATTTCCATCAACCTTTTAATCGAACCAGCGTGGAATTGAAACCTCACTATGACAGAAGCGAGATAACTAATCCCTTCTAATTCCGCTTTTAATCGAACCAGCGTGGAATTGAAACTGCCAAGAATCCGGCGGCGAATGCGACGATAATCTTTTCGACTTTTAATCGAACCAGCGTGGAATTGAAACGTTGTTGAGAAGTGTAGAAAATAGTGTAATAAGATAATTCCTTTTAATCGAACCAGCGTGGAATTGAAACAAATCTGACCATTACTGCTATCGCTGAAAAAGCCTCAACCTTTTAATCGAACCAGCGTGGAATTGAAACTCATCCTGCACCTCCTGTTGCCACGTTCCAGTCACTAGCGCCTTTTAATCGAACCAGCGTGGAATTGAAACAAGTATTTCTTTGCGTATTATCCGTCAGAAATTGAGACGCCTTTTAATCGAACCAGCGTGGAATTGAAACTAATAGTTCCTACTCTGTCAATACCTTTTCAGCCGCTTTTAATCGAACCAGCGTGGAATTGAAACGCAACGAACGCGACGATAACTTTCTCGATTTTCACTTTTCTCTTTTAATCGAACCAGCGTGGAATTGAAACTTTAAAAAATTGATCGACGTAATGACTTGGTGGATCAAACCTTTTAATCGAACCAGCGTGGAATTGAAACCTGTAATTCCTCGCCAGTTTCGCACTGCACACGCACCCTTTTAATCGAACCAGCGTGGAATTGAAACCGACAATCTCTTTCGAGATCTCTGCTGCCTTGGAACAGGCAGCTTTTAATCGAACCAGCGTGGAATTGAAACTCGCCGACAACGCTTCATCCCTGATGTTCATTTTCACTTTTAATCGAACCAGCGTGGAATTGAAACTGGAGGGCAAAATGTTTGGTTTGTCTGGCATTCTCGCTTTTAATCGAACCAGCGTGGAATTGAAACACTACCAAAACAATCCACCCCACCAGCACATCCTTCCTTTTAATCGAACCAGCGTGGAATTGAAACTTAGTCGTACCCACTGACCGAATGCGGTGCAATCACTTTTAATCGAACCAGCGTGGAATTGAAACATAGCGCCCAGCTCTTGCTCCAAGCGTGTCTTCATATCAACTTTTAATCGAACCAGCGTGGAATTGAAACGGTCAACCGATTACAGGAAATAATCCGGTTAGTACTATCTTTTAATCGAACCAGCGTGGAATTGAAACGAAAATGCTTGCAATTGTGTCGGCAATCGAGCTACCGCTTTTAATCGAACCAGCGTGGAATTGAAACCCTCCCCTGTAGTGGAAAACGTGTCGTCATCGCCGATCCCCTTTTAATCGAACCAGCGTGGAATTGAAACTTTCCACTACTGTCATTACCCGTCGAAACGGGAGCAGCAGCTTTTAATCGAACCAGCGTGGAATTGAAACAACCGATACAACGTAGTGTTCATTTTATTCCCTTTCTAGGTCTTTTAATCGAACCAGCGTGGAATTGAAACTCTTTCATCATCCTTTCCTTCGTCAGTTTCCGGTATTGACCTTTTAATCGAACCAGCGTGGAATTGAAACTTATCCAAATTCCTGCAAGGAATGAGAATGTAGGTCTTTTAATCGAACCAGCGTGGAATTGAAACCATCCTGCGCCATACATCGGTGACGGTTGCATCGAGGCTTTTAATCGAACCAGCGTGGAATTGAAACATTTACCCGGCGCCGTTCGGTATACATCTATTCTACATACTTTTAATCGAACCAGCGTGGAATTGAAACCCAAAATACTGCCATGAATGCTGGTCCCAATCCTGGACCCACTTTTAATCGAACCAGCGTGGAATTGAAACTTATTTTTTAGTCTTCGGTTTCCAGCCGGTTTTTCGTAACCTTTTAATCGAACCAGCGTGGAATTGAAACGAAATCAAGCCGTTCCGACTCTGCCTCGTTGGGTCAATCCTTTTAATCGAACCAGCGTGGAATTGAAACACACCGAGCCGTCCCGCACCAGCCTTATTTTCACTACCGGGACTTTTAATCGAACCAGCGTGGAATTGAAACCCAGTTTGGGCGTTCCGATTTTGCTGTTGCAAGTCACTTTTAATCGAACCAGCGTGGAATTGAAACAGTTCGGTTGTGGTATTATTAGTGATTTTAGTTATCTACTTTTAATCGAACCAGCGTGGAATTGAAACCAAAAACGGGAACAACCAAGCGACCACAAGCGCCATCAGGCTTTTAATCGAACCAGCGTGGAATTGAAACTCAACACTTTGGGCACGTCATCACCCGCGCGAATATAGCCCTTTTAATCGAACCAGCGTGGAATTGAAACGGCCACACGCGCATTGCACCAATCGTTGACTACCACTTTTAATCGAACCAGCGTGGAATTGAAACTAGCGATAGAGGTAAACACCATGAACACCTAGAGTGAACTTTTAATCGAACCAGCGTGGAATTGAAACCTATTACAATGTCAATGACCCCAGAAAAAATTTAACGCGCCCTTTTAATCGAACCAGCGTGGAATTGAAACTTTGCGAGCGTTCCAAACAGCAGTTTCTTGTAAATTGCTTTTAATCGAACCAGCGTGGAATTGAAACCGCGGCGGTGGAGGAGGACGGCTGGGCACTCGCGATGACCTATAACCGGTTTAGATTATTGGCCGATTTCTCGCGCCTATAAATCTATCGTTTCAAAAATTTTTTTCTAAGGAGAGTAAAAATGAACTACCGTGATATCGATAATCAGTTGGACTATATCTCAGAAGATATTGACAACAGTGAAAATCTAGGGAGGGCGGAAGCCCGCTTGAAAGAGATCCGCCATTACCTTAGCGATTTTAAGCACGCCGAGATCAGTCAGAATCTCGTTGGATGGAAAGCCGGATGCGCGCTGGTTGGCGGGTTGTTGGGTGCTTTTGTCGGTTTGGTTGGCGCAATTCCGGGAATAGCGATCGGCTGGACGTTTGCCGGGTCAGTTAGAAACTCACTGGCTGGCAATCAAATAGACCATCGCTTCGAGGTATTGGAGCGAAAATATTTCCAAATTGAAAATAAGCTGCAGCAAAAGAAGCTAAGGAGATGAGGATGGATGCTCGTGAAATTAAGCTAGAGCTAGATGAAGCGTATAGAAACATACAGTCCAATCAGTTAAGCAGAGCTTGGGGAAATTTGGTTAAAGTAGGCCCTGCTCTTGATAATTTTAAGCAGACCGGGACATATGAGGATCCGTCGAAACGTACATGGCGATGTACTGGATTAGGTTGTCTTATTGGCCTTTTTTTTGCCGTTGTTATCACACTTCCAGACACTTTCAGTGGTTGGACATGGGCAGATCACATACTCTCCTGCACAATTACCCTGAAACCTCAAGACCAGTTTTTTGCCTGGTTTGGCGCAATTTCAGGAGCTTTCATTGGTTGGGCCCATGCTGATCCCAATAAAAAGAGGAGAAGTAAAAATCCAGCAGAGCGTAAACAGTATGAGGAATTGGAAAGACAATATTCCATACTTGAAGATGCACTAAAAGAAAATGAGAAACGCCAATGTTAATAGGAGTAGCGCATTTTAACTCAGTCATTAAAAAAATTGACTACGCCGAAAAAGCGGTTGAATTAAACTACCGAAACGCCGATAGAGCAATCAAAAAGGCAGAAGGCGCGCTGGAATATTTTCAGCAAGCGATGATTGCCCATTATTGGGGAAATTGTGTCACTTGTAATATCATATTTTTTGGGCTTATAGCTTGTATTATTCCGCCACTAATTCCAGTTGGAGCAGTGCTTGGATTTTTTTATGGAATGTGTCGCTTCAAAGAAAATTATCATTTTGATTGGGATGAACAAGTTTCGGAAGCGGAAAAACGGATAGCAATTATAAAGGAGAATCGAAGAAATGGATTGGTTTAGTATCTATATAGGAAGAGCGACGCTCTATCAGATAGGCAGTAAATTGGGATGGGTGCAGGCGCTCTTTAGGGGCGATTTAATTACCTATGCGGTTCGAAGACAAGCATGGGTTTCGGCGATCAAAGTTTTTCAGCATTTCTTGCCTTGAGGCAACAGATGGAGATAATCTTTGATGAAAATAAAATCTTTTGCTTTGAGGGGTTGTGGCTGCGTGATAGGTCTTGTGATAGTATTATTTATAGCATTAAAGCTCTTTGAATTTTGTTTTTGGAGCTTTTTAGCCGCATATAGTCCAGACATGCGGGATTGGCGTCGCGAAGGGCCAGCCGTAAAGAAGTTGGAGCTCAAATATCCAAATGACGCTGCAAGGATTAAATATTTCTATCGCATTCAACGACCCCCTTTCTAGATGTTTTAATCGAACCAGCGTGGAATTGAAACTGGAGGGCAAAATGTTTGGTTTGTCTGGCATTCTCGCTTTTAATCGAACCAGCGTGGAATTGAAACGGGACGCACCTGATTGCCGGGTGTCAGGTTGGAATCGAACGCAGAACGATCCCAACCCCCAAATTAAATTTTTGATTTTGGAATGGGATAGGTAGCATTAGTCCACGAATTTGGACAATGTGAGCTAAAATAATTTTTAGAGGAGACTAAAAATGGACGACAAGGAAAAAGATAAAATACTCGATGATTTAGCTGAAAATATAGCTAAGTTTCGAGAGGGTAAGCGAAAAGTATCGGCGACAATTCAGAATTTATCGGCCACAATTCAGAAGATGGCCGATAAAAAAAATCGAGGGTGGCATTGGTTTTTTTTCATTCTGATATTAGTAGGAATGATTCTAATTCAAACTAATCCATCCAGAGGGCAATTTAGGAATATAAGAGATAAAGCATTACAAAGTGATGAATGTAAGTACGGTCCTGATAATAGTGGGAACGAAAAAGATGGGGTAAGCATGCAAGCATTAAATAAACTTCTTCATCTATCATATCAAGCTCAAGATTTAGATCATTACTGTCTAGAAATAGTTGGAGAGAAGTTTGGAGATGGTCAACTAACGCGAGAGAATTATTTATTTTTTAGTATTTATAAGTTTAAGGAATCTAAATTTGATGAATTTACTTTTACGAGATTACATCATGCAACATGGTTAGCAATAGGAGATAACGTATTTTTACTTCATGCTACCAACAATAGGTGGGATGAAGCGTGGAGGCAGATCGTACACGACAACCCACACCTTCTTGGACACGGGGAGTAAAGGTGGGCGTTCGATCCCAACCACCTAATTTTTTGATTGTTGAGCGAATGGTCTCCGCTCAACAAGGGACGCACCTGCTTTTAATCGAACCAGCGTGGAATTGAAACTCAGGCATGGATAAAGAGCACGGCGAGGAGCTTCTTTCCCACTTTTAATCGAACCAGCGTGGAATTGAAACGAGGTTGGCGCGGATGCGGGTGATTAGCGTTGCGAATGGAAAACGGAAACGATCGAATTACGGCGTCCCGCGATGCGCTGAGAAACAGGAGAAACTGAAATGCGCAGTGATTCCTCTGTGCCCTTGATGGTGCCGGGCTACCGGCCCGACGGAATGAACATGTGGGATACCTGGTACCTAGCGCGCAATGAGCAAGTGCATATGTTTCACCTGCAACGGTGGGCGGCAGGTTCACACCGTTCGCAACCCGAGGAAGATTTCCTCGGGCACGCGGTCACCGATGATCTGGTCCGCTGGCGTGAACTTCCGATCCTGCTCGGCCCCAACGAGCCGGGCACTCTCGACGATCTACATTCCTGGACCGGTTGTGCGGTGGAACACGAGGGGCAATACTACCTGTATTACACCATGCGCTCCAGCCGGGATAACGGGCGCAGTCAACGCATCGGACTGGCCCTGAGCGATGACTTGATCACCTGGCGGCGATATCCCGGCAATCCAGTCATCGTACCGGACGATACTTTCTATCGCGGGTACGCCAATCCCATGCCGCGGAACAAGGTGGATTGCCGGGACCTGATCGTCGTGCGCAATCCGGCCGGCAAAGGGTGGACGGGTTTTTTCGCAACGTGCATCACGGCGGAAGAAGAATCCGAGTCCAACGTCATCGGCGTCGCGCAGTCCGAGGATTTGGTGCACTGGCGGCAACTTCCTCCTGCGTTTGTACCGGGGGGCGGCGGCGAGGTGGAGCTGCCGGACGTGTATTTCCTCGATGGCCGGTGGTATCTGACCTGCCTGACATCCAACCAGCATGGCGGGCGCGGGGTGTATTCAGACAAACATGCCGCTTGCGGTACGTTGTACGCCGTGTCCGACAAGCTGGAGGGGCCTTATCGGATGCTTGAAGGCGACAACACCCTGTTTTGTGGTCCCGACTGGTCTTGTGGGTTGAGTTGCCGAAGTGTGGTGTTTCGAGGAAAGCGTTACGTGTTTTTCACTCAAAGCGTCACGCTTTCCCCGCCGATGGAACCCACGACAATATCCGGCGGCAGGTTGCGGTTGAAATACAGCGACAAGAACCAAGCTTGGTATCAGGGACCGCCGTTGGTGAAGAACGATGCGCCCGCCATTCATTCCCTGCCCGCGACCCACAGCAGTGGTGGACTCTCTTGCGGTCGCTGGAGGTTAAACGAGGGGATTTACCGGGGTGAAGCCCGGTCGGGCTGGCAACTGGCGTATCTGGGCATCGGCTCGCGCAACATGGAGATCAACGCAACGATTACGCTGCATTCCGGCGTAGCAGCCGGCCTCGCGGTAACCGCGAATGGAGAACGGCTGCACGCTGAAAACGACGAAGTGTTTGCGCTGGATGCCGCAGAACAATGTGCACTTGCCTCCTCATTGCCCGGGTTTCAACCGATGGCCAAGCGCAATGTGACGATCGGTTACGGCGTGCCATACCGGATGCGGGTGGTCATCCGTCGTCCCCGCTGCGAGGTGTACCTCGATGACATCCTGACCCTCACCGTACCCGTGGAAAGCGCGACCCAGACCGCCCCGTCGGTGGCGCTGTTCATTGATCGCGGTAGTGTTGAGATAAAAGACCTGGGTGTGCGTCGGCTGTGCGAATAACGGGATAGAATGGCGCACGATACTGAAGCAGCGATCAACAACCATAAAAGGATCAAACGTGTTTAACCTAAATTGGAATCCAACTGCTCTGGCCATACAATTTGGTGCTTTTAATCGAACCAGGGTGGAATTGAAACCGGGCTCCCCCCGTTTACGGGGGGGGAGCGGGAGGGTGCATCCAATACGGTCGTAAATTATTCCCGTAGAACTGAACTCTTTCTACTAGACTTAATAGCGGTGGAACGGATATAATGCTGCTAGATCAGGAAAGGGCAGGTGATTCAATGCGATTGAGATTAAAAGAGATCCGCCGATCGAGGAAACGAGAAGAAGATCGTTTGAAAGAAAAAAATCAATCGGCTAAATCGGCGCCGCATATTCGTAAACGCTAGCTTTCATCCGGTTTCAGCTTAATTATCGTTTCGGGAGCAACAGCCGGCAAAAACCGGTTGGCGGTAGATCGGGGGCGAGCAGGTCACCTGTCCGTCCCTCATCTTTTAATATCGCCCCGGCGGCCAGAAAACCGCTGCGGGCGGCGCTTTCCATGGTGGCCGGCCAGCCGGTGGCGGTCCAATCACCGGCCAAATAGAGTCCCGACAAGGAGGATCGCTGAGTTGGGCGTAACCGCTCCGAACCGGGTTGCGGGGAAAAGGTGGCCTTCTTCTCTTTGATGACTCTGGCTTTTACCAGGATGGCGTCTCGGGCGGATGGGATGGCGCTGCGAATGTCATTCAATGCTAGAGAGATGATCTCCTCGCGTGACATTTCAGACAGCTTTCGGGCCGAGCTGACCACCAGCCCCAGATAGGTTTCGGCAGAGCTGTTTTCCTCTCGGTAGGTTCGGGTTTTGTTGAACGCCCACTGCATCTCTCGATCCAACCACGCAATGGCCTCCGGCGCCTCCACTTTTCGATCCAGCCAGATATGCACCCCCGTGATGGGCGAATACTCGAGCCCCGCCAGCATGACCAGGTCGGCATGCTCTCTAATCACCTCCTCCGGCAACAACTTCAGCAAAAGATCGAAGGGTATGGCAGAAAGCACATAATCGGCGGCGATTTCCGATCCATCGCTCAACTGAATGCCGGCCGCTCGACCCTCTTTAAGCACTATCGCTTCCACATTGGTGCGCAGTTTAACGGCGGCCCCCAGATCCTCCAGGTAACGGATGCTGGGCTCGGTATAGAGGTCGGCCAGCTTCACGGTCGGCAATCCCATCTGATAGCCGGTGCCGTTAATTAAAAATCCATCCCGAAACACCTTGAAACCGTTCAACGCCGATATCTGATCCAGCTCTTCGTTGCAAGCGCTAACCAGTATCGTTCGCCAAAACCGGCTGATCGCTCGTGGGGTCTGCCGTTGTTGAGTCAGCCACTCCAGCATGGATATCCGATCCATATCCGACGTGCGCGGGGTCAGCAAGATACGAATGAGCGCTTTCGCGATCGCAATTTTATCTCGCCAGCCAAGCGCTCGAAATCGCAGGAAAGAGGGCAGCACGTGAAAGGGGGCGGGCAGCCGGCAGCCCTTTAATATCGAGATGGAGCCATCGGGAGCCAGGAATTGAATGGTATCGAAATACCGAATCGAATCCAGCACGCCGATCTTGCGGTAAAACGCCTCCAAATTGGTGCAACACCGCATCGTGACGTGTTGGCAGTTGTCAATTCGCTCTGAGGTTTCGTTATCAATGAAGGAGGAGGCGCGGCCACCCAGTAACTGCCGCTTTTCAAACAACTGAACCGAGAAACGGTGCTCCGCCAGCGAGACGGCGGCCGCCAGTCCCGCCACCCCGCCGCCGATAATCACGACGCTCTTAATAAGTTTACTCCCGGCAGCCGACTCCCCAGCCACTCTTCGGCCACGATGGTGATCTTCCGCGGCGTGCTGACGCGGGCGCGCTGGCTGAATACATCATAGTCGAGCTGCTCAATTTGTTCGAGGATGCCCTGGTAGATGCGCATCATGATGCGAAGGGTGGGTAATCCAGCTTGATCCACCAACTTCAGCAGCGGCATCGCAGCGCGATACTCCAGCTTGGCTCGTTCCACCTCGAAGCGCATCAAGTTGCGGAAGGCGGAATTGATGACCCCATTCAATAGTTCTTGCTCCGAGTAATGAAAGCGCTCCAGATCCTCTATCGGCAAGTAGATTCGGCCTCGCTCCGCATCTTCACGCAAATCGCGCAAGATATTGGTCCACTGGAATGCAACGCCGCAGTGTTCGGCGCATCGAATTGCGCGCTCCTCATCGTGAAAGCCCCAGATGTACAGGCAGATAAATCCGACCGTGCTGGCCACCCGGTAACAGTAGAGCCGGGCATCTTCGAAGCGCGGGTAGCGGGTGGTCGTCAAGTCCATTTCAATACCATCTATCAGCTCGTGGAGGTACCGGGAGGGGATCCGGTAACGGATCACCGTATCATGAAAGGCCGGAAGTATGGGGCTATTGCCATATTCGCCGCTCAAGGCAAGATTCAATTCACGGCGCCACTCGGCCACCCGCTCCCGGCGGTTATCGAACCCCTGTTCGTCGGATAGGTCATCACTGTGGCGCATAAAGGCGTAGATTGCGCACATGGCGGCCCGACGCTCCGGCGGCAGCACGGTGAAGGAGTAGTAAAAGTTCCTCGCCTCGTTGCGTGCGACGTTTCGGCAGTGTTGGTAGGATTCTTCAAGGCTGACCATATATTTGTTCCACTTACACCCTTAACGAACGAACAGACCTTTTAAAATCCGGCCGGCCAGCAGCTTCAACTGACAGCTTTTTGGCACCACCGGACGCGAAGCCAGCACATCGTAATTTTGCCGCCTGATCCGCCGGATAACCTCCATGCCCCCTTTGCCGAAAAGCTCGATATCCCAGCAAATCGGCTTTTCCACCATAGGGCATAATGCTTCGCCCTCTCGAAGAAGCATTTCGGTGCGGTTGCACTCAAAAGCCATCAACCTTCGAAACTCGGCCGTAAATCGGCGCTCCCGAATCTGATCTTCGGTGACATTGAACTTATTCAAATCTTCCAAGGGCAGGTATATCCGGCCGATCTCATAATCGCGAACCACATCTTGCCAGAAGTTTGCCAGTTGCAAGGCGGTGCAGGTGGCATCGGACAGCTTAAATCGCTCTTCATCCCGATAGCCGGCTAAGATCAATACCAATCGCCCAACCGGATTAGCGGAATAGCGGCAGTAACCCAGCAACTGACCATAGGTCTCATAGCGTTTTACCATTTGATCCTGCCGGAATGCCGTCAGCAGATCGAGGTAAGGCTCAATCGGTATATTGAACTGCCGATTGGTTTCCGATAGCGCAATAAACACCGGATGTTTTGGGCTTCCCGCATAAGCGGCGCGAAGCTCCGATTCCCAACGATTCAGATGACCCAGCGCCTCCTCCGCCCCAACCGCCTCATCGCCCAGATCATCTGCAATCCGGCAGTAGGCGTAAACATTATAAAAATGCTGGCGCAACTTTGGTGGGATGAGCAGCGAGGCCACCACGAAATTTTCGTAGTGACGCTTGGCCAGGGTGGCGCAATAGGTTTTTGCCTGTTCCTTATCAGTCGTGGATGGAGCTAAGTAAGGATAAACCGGCATTTGTGCTCGAACCGTCATCCATTTAAACTCCCTGCTCGAAACTCATCTACTAAACGGACTTACTTCACCATTTGCCGGTCGGATCGGCTTGTGGATCTATGGCAACCTTTACCGCACAATTCCCATTGAGCAGTGAACGAAATACGGCGGGTAGGTCAGCCAGCGATGCGCGCTGCTCAATAAACTCTCCGGCCGGAACGGTGCCATCGGCGATGAGATCCAATGCGGCACGCACCGTTTGCGGTGTATGATGGAAAGTTCCTTTAATGGTAACCTCATCGTAGTGAATCCGCGAGGTGTCCACTCGGGCGGTGGTGTTGGCCGGACAACCGCCGAACAAGTTGATGACAGCCCCTTTTCTCGCCATCGCGATGGCCTGCTCCCATACTTCCGGAAGTCCGACCGCTTCGATTACCCGATCGGGCCCTCGTCCCTCTTCGGTTTGATCTCGAACCGACTGTACCACATCCTCAACCTGTCCGATTGGAATTATGGCATCAGCGCCCATTTTTTGCGCAAGCCGCAATCGCTGGGGACGGCGGCCCACACAGATTACCCGCGCACCCGCCGCCGTGCAAAGCCGGGTAAACATCAAACCGATTTGACCCGCTCCCAGCACCGCCACCGTATCGCCGGGTTGAACATCGGTCTCCAGCATTCCGCGAACCACACATGCAAGGGGTTCCACCAACGCCGCCTCCTCGTAGCTGAGCTTTTCCGGCAGGGTGAGCAAATTCGCCTTTACCAGTCGTTTCGGTAGCGTGATGTACTCCGCATAGGCGCCGTTTACGAAAAGAAGGTCCTCACAAAGCTCCGGTAGGCCTTTTCGACAGTAAAAGCATTTCTCACAGGCGGCGGAATTGGCGGCAACCACCCGCTGCCCGATATGCCATCCGGTGACCCCCTCACCAATCGCCTCAATTTCACCCGCAAACTCATGGCCGAACAGGGCGGGCGGCACGATCATACGGGCATGATAACCCCGACGATAGACCTTCAAATCGGTGCCACACGTCAGAGCGGCACGGATGCGCACCCTTACCTCACCGGGGCCAACCGGTGGCAGCGGCACCGCCTCGACAACCACATTCTCTTTGCCGTAGAGCACCGCCGCTTCCATTTTGGCATCGCTCACGGGCGGCTCCTCTCTAACGGGTTGCTCTCGGCCCAATCCTCCTCCTCGCGTCTCATACCGCATATCCTCCGATCCGCATCCCATGTGCACCGATTTGTGATATCAGGGACTGCCATCCACTCTGAAACCGAATGAATCCTGCTGCCAGTCATATACGTTATACCCCTACCGGCATCATCTCCGTATGGGCTTATTGAAAACGCCTCACCTTGAACGGACCGATCAATCACGGATTGACCATTACCTTCAACACGCCGTCACGGGGTGTGGAGGCTACCTCGATCGCCCGCTCAATCTCCGAGAGCTGGAAACGATGGGTCACCAGCGAATCCACATCCACACGGTGCGAAAATATTAAATCGGCAACTTCAGCTTGCAGGCTAATGTCGGAGCTGTAACTGCCGATCAGGCTCTTCTCCGCCGAACAGATTGTGCCGGCATCCACCGTGAAGGGATCATCTTTTTTGGTCTGCCCAAACAGCAGCAGCCGGCCTCCGGCACGAGCTGCTTGCATCGCGCTGGATATCAGTTCGGCGTTTGGCGCGGTCAGTATTACCAGATCGAAACCGCGTTCATCGGTCCAGCGCATGGCTGCCGTCATCCAGCTTGTAGGATCACCATCGCAAGCTGCCGCCGCCTTAAATCGAAGAGACTGCTCGCGGCGTGCCTTTAGAGGATCGGCCGCGATCACCGTTATCCCACGCACCGCAAGCAACTGAGTAAAAAGCAAGCCGATCGGCCCCTGCCCGATGACGAGCGCGGATTCACCCTCCTTAGCTTCGGCGCGATATACGGCCTTCAGGCAGGTATTCAGCGGTTCGATGAAGGTGGCCGCATCGTCGCTCACCGCTTCGGGCACGAGAACCATCCCCCTCTTCACCACCCAATCCATCACCCTCACATACTCCGCAAACCCTCCACCGGCCGGTGTAAATCCGGCCGTGGTGCCGGTCTCGCGATACTTGGGGCACTGCGCGCTGGATTGGTAACGGCAGTAGTGGCAATTAAGGCAGGGCACATGATGGGTGACGCTGACACGCTCGCCGACCTGAAATCCGGTGACTCCGGCTCCAAGCGCCTTGATTCGCCCACAAATCTCATGGCCGAAGATGCGTGGGGGAGGTACCAATCCGTAATGGATTTTTTTCAGGTCGGTGCCGCAAACTCCGCAGGCAAGAACACGGATAAGAGCCTCGCCCGGACCGATTTGAGGAATAGGAACCGATTCAATGGCGATTTTATTTTCGCCGCGGTAAACAGCCGCCCACATGGATCCGCTTGCCAATTCGCTCCTCACACCAGCAAGTCGGCTAAATCAACCGTATAGAAGAAACAGGGAAGCGAACTCATTATAACCGTTAGGATCAATAAAGTCAATTGACCGAATTGCCTCATCAAAAAACAACGCAACCCTTGTGTGGATTCTTATTTGAGGCAATATGGTAAGGCTTTACTCAATCCAAAGGTTGCGCTGATTTTAGCCGCTGCCATTATGCCAACCAATTACGAATTTTTCTAGATTCGGTGATGTATTGAGGAAGAGGGTAATCCCGCCGATCACTAGGGAGGATAATAGTAGTACGGAGCGTTTCCTTAAATTCCTTCAGACCCGCACTGTGATTCACTGCGGTTAGTCTTGCTACCTCGCTATCACTCACCTCAACCTTATACCGCTCATCAAAGGAAAGCAGGTTTCGGTCAAAAGCGGTATGATGCAGCTTGCAAAGTGCAATCCCGTTTTTTGTCTCATCAGTGCTTCCATGAGCGGCAACCGGGATAATATGAGCGGCATCAATAAGCTCTAACTGAACGCCGCAGATTGCACAACGATGCCTATAGGCTCCAAGCACACGTTTTTGGAAGTCAGCAGCACGATATTTGCGAAAAATCTGAGAAAGGATGATCTGACGATCCTTGCTTTTCACGGCGGCAATCTGATCGTGAGTTAAGTCGCTGAGATTATTCAACAGTGACATATCAGTAGCGGCTTGTCCAGTAAGATGAAGTGCTGCTGCATTCAGTGCGTACTCTACCAGAAACTCTGGCCGAAATGCGACGGCTATTTCTCTACTCTGACGATGATAGATTGCAAAGGCATTTTGATGAGCATTTTGCAGAGTTTCCTCTTTCACTTGAATCGAAGGCGAGGAAGTCTTTTGTCCTTCATGCTTACGAATATCAAAGCCTACGAACACTTCATATCCAGAATGCCAGCCTAACAACAGCGTGGTTATTCCACTTTCAGCACGAGGAACTACACCAGTAATTTGTACTCTGTACTCATCCTCGGAACGCGCATCTCCTCCGCCATGAGTACAATTCCAGATGTAAATGCGAACATCGAATCCTTTATCATCACTGCGATACAAGCGAAGCCAATAAGGTTTTTGAGAATCGAGAATCAGCGCTTGCCAACCGCTTTCATCAACAGCTTCTAAAATCCGATCAAGTAATTGGGGGCCGGTGAGTAGTATCATGAGCGGTTATTTAATCATTGCCGGGAACATTCGTTCAAGCCAGATGGAGTCAAATCGAAAAATGCTGCCTTCCAAATACTCCTGAGATAGTTCAGAAGCAAGCCATCGCCGTTCGAGGGTTTCAGCCACAATGCCTGTAGTATTTGATCCCGCGAACGGATCAAATACCAGATCGCCTTTATCAGTCAGAAACTTGATGAAAAATTCCGCAAAACCTGCTGGAAAGCGGGCAGGGTGAACCTTCAGCCTAGCTGAGCGACACATTTGCTGATAAGCACTATTGCTATCTGTGTTTGCCAACTCAAGCAGATTAGGCGGGATAGCCCCTCCATTATTGCGGTTAAATTTGTCCGAAATATCATGCCCACTTGGGCGTAACTTTGCCGTATAACCGTTCTTTAACAAGGTTTTCATGCTATCACTGTAGGGTTTTAGCACCTTACGATTGTCAGCCTTGGGGTTCTGTGACTTCGACAACCACCACACTACATTTACGCTGTCTTTGACACGAATGCGTCGAACGTTAACCCATTCAGCAGGAGCAGGAAGACGAGAAGGGTTATAGTGATAAAATTCCTGAGCCAGATAGAACCCCGTTTCTTTAACCAATCGCACTAATAGTTCAAACGTGTAAATGCTACGTACCGGAAAGCCTGGCAGGTAGGCTCCCCCAAGATCAAGCACGAATGAACCTTCCGGCTTTAGAATACGGTGCAATTGGCCTGCAAAGCTCATGAACCAATCAACGTACTTGTCCTCATCTTCATTCCCATATTCCTTTTTGCGTTTTAGCGCGAAGGGGGGAGAGGTAAGAATTAAATCAACCGATTCATTTCCGATTTGAGGCAGAAATGCAAGGCTGTCGCCGAGGTATGCTTCCCCTAACGGCGTTTTGTAGAACAATCTTGGCTGAATAATTGGCTTGAATTTGGTTATCATGTTTTTGCAAATTCAGAACACTTCTCTTAATGTATTCTATCCCAAAACAGCCAAACAGGGTACGATAATATCCTAAGTTTGCCCCTGAATTTAGGATATTATAGCCACATATGCCATACAATTCAAACTGATACACCACCCCGTTCAGTTTTGTTGGAGTGATTTTCGCTCGCCCCACCCCGTCCCTCCCCCGTCAACGGAGGAGGGTGCCACCCATTTCCTCCCGCTTCCGATCCCCCCTCTCCGAGTTCGGAGAGGGGGTTAGGGGGTGAGGTGATTTACCTGTTCACTTTTTATTTTCCGCAAAACTGAATTCATTCGTTAATTGCAGGGGCGGCCCCTATCCAAACACCAATCACATAGCTCCCCCTGAGTGCAGTACCATACATCAGAATGGCCGCCGAACCATGATAGCGTGCACTCCAGATCAGCCCACTTTTCCGAATCATCGCCCATCTCGTAGGAATGTCCCCACAAATAAAAAATCCCATCGCCGAGCGCCTCCACCTGCTCCCACTTTTCCCGCAAGCTATCCAAGGGGGATAAAATGTGGGCGGTCACCGGTAGCCTAAGCCAATCCTCGATGGTGGATGCCCTTAGAACCGTTGAATCGGTTGTACGCGCGCTCCGATAACCCGCCTCACCCACGGCGGTCGCTACATCCATCTCACGATGCCCGAAACCGTAAGGGTAGGCGAAAGAGCACACCGGCTTGCCTACCATCGCCTCCAATTGATTCCGGCTTTCAACCGCCTGCCGCCTCCGCTCCACGGCCGTCAGTGTTTCCAAGCGGGGATGGTTCAGACTGTGAGAGCCGATCTCATGCCCGAGTTGGTCAATCTCGGTGATTTCAGTCACATTGATATAGTCGGAGTGACCAATCTGTTCCGGGCAAAGGAAGAAGGTACCCTTCCAGCCGAAATCGGCTAACTCCTCCGCCAATCGGCGGTCCCAAACCCGGCCGTCATCCCATCCCGATACTAACGCAATCCGCTTATCGTCTGGAAAAAAAGATTTGTCCATGCTCAATTTAAGCTCGCTTTAATCATTTAATTAATCAGAATTGTAACAGTTCAGTTCTCTGGGTAATTTAGGTAGCAGGCTCTTACCCTCACCGCAATTATCAACTCCCTCCCCCCTCGTGGGGGAGGGTTGGGGTGGGGGGCGAACAATGCTGCTAGTACTAAGTTGCATAAGTTCGTCATATATGTTATACTATTAGTATGTCACGCCAAGCTACCGTTATTAAGATGTCGGAAGACGATCGCC
>JAKBZR010000031.1:14158-34124 GCA_021842405.1 bacterium | reverse complement strand
ATAGTGGAAGAGCACATCGTGCGTGAGTTGCTGCCAAAGCTGAAACGAGCCGGCGCGGAGGGTTTGGTGGAGTATCCCCTCAACAAGGTGATCTATTAATTGAGCGATTGCGGCATGTTTATAATGTAATGAATTCAGATCAAGCAACAAATATTGGTGAGGCGCATTTCGATCCGTACACAATACTCATTTGAGAAAGGAATTCCCAAAATGGCAAAAATCCCGGTTGCTGCGCAGATGTACACGGTGCGGGATAGGACGGCTAATGACTTCGTTGGCACCTTTAAAGAGGTGGCCAAGATCGGGTATGCGGGGGTGGAGCTGGCCGGTGACGGTGGCCTTTCCGCCAAAGAGCTGCGGGCTCTTTTAGAGGACCTAAACCTTAAGATCGCCGGCAACCACGTCGGCATCCAGAAGCTGGAATCGTCGCTGGACGATACCCTTCGCTACAACCACGAGCTGGGAAACCCCTACATCGTGATTCCGGCAATCCCGGAATCCCGTCGTTCCGATGCAAGCGCCTGGCGCCAGACCGCGGAAGCGTTGAACCGGATCGGTCGGAGCTGCAAAGACGCCGGCATGACGCTCTGCTACCACAATCATGCCGCCGAGTTTCAGCGGTTCGACGGCAAATTCGGGCTGGATATCTTGCTGAATGAGAGCGATCCCAATCTTGTCTTTGCCGAGGTGGATACCTATTGGGTGAAATACGGCGGCGAGGACCCGGCCGCCTTCATCCGGCGCCATCCGGGGCGCGCCCGCTTGCTTCACCTCAAGGATATGGCGAACGATGCAGAACGCAGCTTTGCCGAAGTGGGTGAGGGCATCCTTGATTTCAAAGCGATCTTTGCCGCCGCCGAGATCGGCAAAACCGAGTGGTATATCGTGGAACAGGATGCCTGTAAGCGCCCATCCATCGACTCGTTGCGTATCAGCTTCGAGAATCTACAGAAGTGGGGCCTCGTCTGATTATTCTGCGTTGGTGAATGAGTTGCTCCGCCGATGATTGCACAACTGACCGGTCGCATAGCAGTTAAGGAAATCAACAGCGTGGTGCTTGACGTCGGCGGAGTCGGCTATCGGCTCTCGGTCCCGCTATCGGTAACCGAGAATCTCGCTTCATCCAGTGAAACGGTGACCCTGTACACCCATCTGGTAGTTCGCGAGGATGAGCTGACCCTATACGGCTTTCTCAACCAAGATGAGCTGAAAGTCTTCGAGATGCTGATCGGGGTGAACGGCGTCGGCCCTAAGGTGGCACTCTCTCTGCTGAGCGCAAGCCACGCCGATGAATTGGCGCGGGCCATCGCAAATCGTGAACTATCAAGTTTGACCCGAACTCCCGGCGTTGGGCCGAAGCTGGCGCAAAGGCTGATTTTGGAGTTAGCTGACAGAATGGCGGAAATATCGCTTGAAGCCAAGATCGTCGCTTTAACCGGAAAACCGGATCAAGGAACCGTTCAGCGCGATGACGTGATGGAAGCGCTGATAAATTTGGGTTACAGTCGGGCTGATGCGCGTCGCGCCGCCGATATAGCGATCTCCAACTTCCCCTTGACCGATGATCATGCCGCCGTGATCCGCGCCGCCCTGAATTGGTTGACGGCAGGAAAGTAGCTCTTACATGCCGGATTAATAAATCAATGGCGTAACAGTTCAGTTCTGTGGGTAATTTGGGCAGCAGGTTCTCACTCCCTGTCTGCCGCGAGGCAGGCAACTCTTTTTCCAATCCTGAGAGAGGACTGGTGAAGGAGATTGCTTCGCTTCGCTCGCAATGACACCCTCCCTCATCGGGGGAGGGTTAGGGTGGGGGTGCATCCAATATGGTCGTAAATGATTCCCATAAAACTGAACTCTTTCTCAATGGCGTTTCAAGCTACTCTCCCCATCGCATTGTGGTATACTTAGCGCAAGAGAATTAAGCGGATCCTTAAAAGACTCCAAATAGATAGAAGGAAAGTGGTGCCGATGGCCGTGCGATGAACTCGATCATTGATAGTTGGACGAATGCGAAGGAAAACAGCAAGCGACTCATCAAACAACTTGAAGATCGGTTCCATTTAGCTCGCGAGCGGGGTGAGGAGGCTTATCTATTCACCCTTACCCTGAAATGGACCGTGCTCAGTGTGGGCGCTGGTTTGATGGCCGGGCTTGGTTCCCGACTTTTTCTTTACTTACTTTATACCTTTTCCGATTACTCATCACAGCACCGCTACTATTTTCTGTGTCTCCCCATCGTATTGCCGTTTTGCATCTTTCTAGTGGATCGTTTTGCGCCAAAGATGCGTGGCAAGCTGGAAGGCACCGAAGTGGCCATCCACGCGATCAACGAAGTCTACGGCGAAATGGATACCTCCGCCGTCCCCATTAATTTGAGTAACTCGATCCTCACCGTTGCAGCCGGTGGGTCGGTCGGTAAAGAGGGGCCTTGTGCGCTGATCGGCGCAGCATTGGCAAGTCTGGCCGCCCGCATTCTTAAATTTTCAAAGGACGATGCCCGGACCTTTGTAATCTGCGGCATCAGCGGAGGATTTGCGGCCGTATTCGGGTTGCCTATTGCGGGCGCCATGTTTGGCATCGAAGCCCTCTATGTGGGTGCCATCGAGTACAGCGTTCTTTTTCCCTGTGTGATCTCCGGCATCATTGCTCATCTCGTCTGCTTTCAAAATCCACTTGGCATGCCAACCCGACTTCCCCTCTTGCATGAAGGAGCCCTCAAATTCTTGGGCATTTCGCTGGTTATGGGAGTCATTTTCGGGTTAGTTGCCATTTTGCTGGTTGAGATTATGAACCTGACAAAGCAGATCGTTAAGCCGTTGGCCAATCACCCCTACCTCCTCGCTTTCATCGGCGGCTGCGTGCTGGCCGCGATCTACATGATTGCCGGGCCCGAATACGCGGGGCTAGGGATACCGACGATCACGCTGGCGCTGACCGGAGGCAAAATATTCGTCCTCGCTTTTCTTATCAAAATGGCGGTAACCTCCGTGACCCTCGGGACTGGCGGTAGCGGTGGTATTGTAACCCCCATATTTTTCATCGGCGCAACCTGCGGATCGGTGGTGGCAAGATGGTTCCATATCCCGATGGAGTACGGCGCCCTGTTTGGGCTGGTGGGCGTGCTGTCTGGCGCAACCAACACGCCGATCGCCTCGATGGTTATGGCGGTCTCCATGATGCCGGGTTTACGGGTGGAATCGGCGCTGGTCGTGAGCACCGCGTTCTTGATCAGCGGAAACCGCAGTGTTATCGGGGCGCAGCGGATCGTACGCGCGAAATTAAAACCCGCTACGCTCCATCCCGAAGCGACGGTCGGCTCGGTATTTGCTCAACGAAAAAGCGGTTGGAAGGTAGCCAGGCGGTGGTCTCGAGGGTTGTTGCGAGGCTCGGGACGGTCGAAGCGTTAAAGAAGATTGGGCGCGATGCTGCCTGCGCCCGAAAAAAACCGTCATGCGACTCTCACCGCATACGGAAACGACCAGAGAGGGAATTATGGGTCGTATAGGACTCGAACCTATGACCCGCTGATTAAGAGTCAGCTGCTCTACCAACTGAGCTAACGACCCCCGTCTTCCGATCGTTCATCCAATACACAGCACCGATGATACCCCGATCAGAGAAGGAAAATCAATCGGTTCTTCAGTGATAGTGGGCTTAACGGGTTATGCGGCGCGCATGCTGTTCGGTGAAAGCGGTTACTACCGCGTGATCAAACTGGTTCCCGACATTATTTTGCAGTTCTTTCAAAGCCTCAGCCGGTGAACGCCGCGGGCGGTAGATGCGATCGGTGGTCATCGTGTCGTAGGCATCGGCCACCGCAATGATGCGAGACAGCAGCGGGATGGATTCTCCCCGCAGTCCATCCGGGTAACCGCTCCCATCCATCCACTCGTGGTGGTGACGCACGACGTCCGCTACGTAAGAAAGCTCCCGAACCTGGCCCACAATTTCAGCTCCTTGTATCGCGTGCTGCCGCATCATCTCCCACTCCTCCTCATTTAGTTTACCGGCCTTATTGAGCACCGAATCGGGAGTGCCGATCTTTCCCACGTCATGAACATGGGCGGCCAGGTCCAGGATACGCCGTTCAGAAGGCAGCAAATTGATATCCTCCGCAATGATGCGTGACAGGTTCGCCACCCGTCGCGAATGTTCGGCCGTATTGCTCTCTTTGGCATCAATGGCGGCCGCCAAAGCCTGCACCGCGCGGTACATCACCCGACTGTTTTGCTCCGCCACCCGCAACCTTTCCAGGCGGTGCCGCTCCAGGTTTCGCTCCACCACAATCGGAATGGTCTCCACCTGAAACGGTTTGGTGATGTAGTCAGAAGCCCCTTCCCGAATCGCGTTGCGGGCCATTGAAGCCTGGCCATAACCGGTAATGAGCACGACCGGTATATCCATGTGAATTTTCGATAAGTAGCTTGAGAGAGAGATCCCGTCCATGCCGGGCATACGGATGTCGGACAAAACGAGGTCGAAGAAGGATACACGCAGCTTTGCGATGGCATCTTGAGCATTGGTGGCCGATTCCACTTCGTACCCGGCCTCTACAAGCACCGTAATCAGCAGCTCCCGCACCCAATTATCATCGTCAACGACCAATACCCGGGTTCGGGATGCGCCGCCGAACGATTTGTGGGTCACCACCTCAGTATGCGCCGAATCGGACTCGGACATCCTCTGCCTCCCGCCGTATCATACGACCCATCACGGGATTGTAAGCACTATCGGCAGCATTCTGCTTGCCGTAGTTTTGATACAATTGAGTACACTTTCCATTTATAATATTCGACAGGCTCATTTAAATTCCTCCTATTATTGCGAGTAGCGGCAAAAGCGACGATGAAGCAACCTCCTCTATACTGAGGGATTGCTTCGCTCCCTACGGGAGCTCGCAATAACAGGAATGCGAAGTGTTCGGATTTTCAGATAGATACTCGACTGCAGCTTGCACGGTGAACGGAATGACTTCCAGGAGAGCAGGAATTCAGAGGGCTTATCACGAAGTTAAAAGTAATTACAAACGCCGTTAGGAGGTTTATTTATGGATTTCGATCGTGTCCAGGAGTACGTGATCTCGCTGGTCCCACCGCGCGCTCCGGTTCTTCAGGAGATGGAGAGGGTGGCTGACGAAACCAATTTTCCCATTGTGGGGCCGCCCTCAGGCCAACTCTGTTACCTGCTGGCTCGTGCGATCGGCGCGCGGCGTGTGTTTGAGCTGGGCTCCGGCTACGGTTATTCCACCGCCTGGTTCTGCCGCGCGGTGAAGGAGAACGGCGGCGGAGAGGTCTATCATGTGGTCTGGAGCGATGAGCTTTCGTCAAAGGCGAGGAAGTATCTCGGAGATATGGGCTATTCGGATATCGTTCAATTCCACGTCAGCGAGGCAATAGCCGCCCTAAAAGGGACTCCGGGGCCATTCGATCTTATTTTCAACGATATCAATAAAGATGGTTACCCCGAAAGTTTGCCGGTGATCAAACAGAAACTGCGCTCGGGCGGGCTGCTCATCATTGATAACATGCTGATGAGCGGCGCTATTTTCAATCCGGATGATCGCTCAGCCGCCAATGAAGGGGTCCGCAAGTTCACCGCCGATATTACCCAAGACCCCGATTTTATCGTTTCGCTGGTACCGGTACGTGACGGTTTGATCGTCGCCTATCGCCGATAAGAAACAACCTCTTGGAATGAGGGGTAAATGAGGTAAACTACTACTTAATTGCATAAGAGATTCGCCTGATCAGTTTGTCAGCGAAGGCCCGCCGAAGACAGTTGGTGTTTCGGGAAGGAAACTAAATTCCGGCCAAGCCGGAACCAGCCGAGGGGAGATACTTCGCCAGCGTGGAAGGTACCGCGAGGTTTCACGGTATCGCACTCAGATTCGTTGGCTTGAGAGGAATCCCGTCTTTTGGCGGCGATTCCTCTTTTGCATTTCAATGCTCCAATGGAGAGGAGGTGAAAAATGAGGCATACACCAAACCCAAAAAAAGTCACCGATGTCGCCGAAATGGCCGATTTATATCAAAATTCGATCGGCGGTATTTTGACTAACTATCGCGGCCTGACGGTAGCCGAGATGACTCAATTGCGTGCGAAACTCCGTGAACAGAACTGTGAGCTTCACGTGGTTAAAAACACGCTATTTCGACGGGCAATGGGCGATGAGGTGGGGGCGGAATTGGACCGTCAGTTGAACGGCCCCACTGCGATCGCCTTCATTCACGACGACGTGGTCGGCGTTGCGAAGGCGCTGCTGGAATATCTGAGAAACCTGCGCAAGCCGGATGTGATCGTTAAGGGTGCCTATCTGGGTGATCGTTTCTTTAACCCGGATGAGGTGGTGACCATTTCCAAAATTCCGCCCAAACCGGTTGTATTAGGAGAGCTGGTGGGGCTGCTACAGGCGCCGATCGGGAATTTGGTCACACTGATCGGTGCATCACCCAGTGAATTAACCCGAACCTTGCAGGCTCAGATTGATAAACAACAGGCGGCCTGAGGGTCTCAATGTATTATTGGTGAACGAGAAAATCTTTTTATGAGGAGATATCACATCCAATGGCTTCAGCAATTGAAGAGATCATTGAAAAGCTCGAAAAGTTAAACATCCTCGAGCTGGTTGAGTTAAACAAAGCGCTCCAGGAGAAGTGGGGTGTTTCCGCCGCGCCGGTGGCGGTGGCAGCATCGGCGGCCGCACCCACGGCAGTGGCCGAGACGCCGCAAGAAGAGGAAAAGACCTCTTTCGATGTTATTTTGACGGCCGCCGGTGCTAAAAAGATACAGGTCATTAAGGTGGTTCGTGAGGTGACGAGCCTAGGTTTGAAGGAGGCCAAAGACTTGGTGGAGGGCGCTCCCCAGCCGGTAAAGCAGGGCATCCCGAAAGAAGAGGCAGAGCAGCTTAAGATCAAGTTGGAGGCCGAAGGCGCTACCGTCGAGATTAAGTAAGGGTCTGCTCCAAGCAAAATAGGGCTGAATGCTTCCCCCCTCTCCAGATGTCGGTTGAGGGGGGATTGTTTTTGGCTATGCCTATGATTAAATCTTGAACAGGGAATCCGGCATGGGAATGTTGACTTTGATGTTTTTGTACTCGGTGATGGCGGCCACCGCGTCATCCGCATTTCTCACTTCGATGCGGGTCGGAAACCAGATGCCCGGTGCCACCTCCTTGATATCCTTGAAGTAGTAGATCGCCTGCAGCTTCCCTTCTTGACTGTAAGCCTCGTGCTTCAATATGACCTTCGTTTTTGGATCGACATAAAGGATGTGATGGGAAGTGTCGGAGCGATTCCGATAGGTCACATCGAAAATATCAACCGGGCTACCGTTCAGCATGCCTTGCCGGATGAATCGGGCGTTCGTGTAGGTCAAATAGAAGCTTGAGATCAAACCAACGTCGAGCAGTGATTTCTGTTTGCCCGGTTCATCACCGAAATTCCGCATGGTGTGAAGGAAGCCGATGGCGACCTGCTGGGTTGTTCCGTTCATAATGTACACACCTGAAGCGCCCCCGACCTGACCTTCGATACGGATTCGATTCGGATCTTTGTAATGAACGGTAAGGTTGTGAAAACGGTAGAGCATGCCGAAATCTTTTCCGATTTTAGCGAGCTGACTTTGGTTCGATCGGACAACCTTGATGTTGGCGCTGAAATCGTTCAACGGAGTCACAAATTCATGGATGTTCGGCTCCGCATTGGCACTTACCCACTGCAAGCTTCCCGCCAGGGCAACCATCACAGCAGCCACTTTCGCAATTCGCATTCGATGCTTCTCCTTTATCATCCGGGTCATGCCTGATTTGTGATGACGCCGGAGTATCGTTATTAAGATTGGACGTTAAAATGAGTGCCCTGTTGCAAATCAAGGTCATTCTTTCATGTCGGAGCGCGGTTTTCACCATGTGTCCAGCATCGGCAATTTGGCCGAACCAGCTTTTCCGCCGGCCGGCGCAACCTCGCTCATCCACTATCTGGAATACCCGGATCGTCGGTCAATCGGTTCCCAGCAGTGACTCATGTAGGAAGAGAGGGTACCCGAATTGATGAAACGTGGCAAGCAGGGCGTAAGAGTTCAGTTTTGCGGGAATGATTTTCGTTCGACCCCACCCCAGCCCTCCCCGCAAACGGGGAGGGGGTGAGCTGATTTACCGGTTAACTTTTTATTTTCCGCAAAACTGAATTCATTCCGCAGGGCGATCCTGTGCGGATTGCCGCTCGTGTCCCAGCCGCTCAATAAGGGTGGCCCGGCCACCCATTCGAAATGACTGGCCTTACTCAACACCGGGATCAACGGTGTCAATTTAATCAATTGCAACATCTATTGCGCGAAATTAATTTATCCATTATAATATTATTGTCTCAGCACCAATCATCGGTGAACTAAACCGGCAGGCATTGCGTCTAAAAAATATGAAAAGATCAAAGAGTAGCCGCTTATCGCGACTAATAACTGGTTCATCGAAACGGAGGCACAATAGGTGATCGGTGTGGCCAGCGCCGAAGCGTCACTCATTCTTCGTTGCAAGGAAAATGATGAGGCGGCCTTCAACGAGATCGTTGAGCGACATAAAATCAAAGTCTACACCTACATCATGCGGATGGTCGGCAACTCACAGGATGCGGAGGATCTCGCGCAGGAGACGTTCGTCCGTGCCTACCTTTCAATTAGGTCGTTCGAGGGTCGGGCGAGCCTTACAACCTGGCTCTTTCGAATTGCGACCAACCTGTGTATTGACCGGGCCAGGCGCTCCCATACGCGCCAGATGATCCAGACCGCCTCACTGGATGATGTGGATGAATACGGCGCTTCCTACACCGACGATTTGCCGGATGGCCGATATGAGCCCCAGGTCCGTGTTTTGCAGGATGAGTTGAAAACTGAACTGGAGGCCGCCATCGCTCAGCTTCCGGACAAGTTGCGAATGGTGATACTGCTTCATGATCTGGAAGGTCTGCAGTACGACGAGATCGCCGAGGTGCTGCATTGTCCGTTGGGAACGGTCAAATCTCGGATTTTTAATGCGCGGCAAGTGCTGCGCGAACAGCTTTCAGAGTATCTTTATGGCTCGGATTAGTCCGAGCGGGATGGTGATGAGAAAATGCGGTGCAAAGAGTGCGAACCGCTGCTCTCCGAATTAATTGATGAGGCATTACCGCCTCGGCAAGTATGGGAAGTGGAGCGCCATCTTGCAGGGTGCAGTCGCTGTACGCTGGTCTATAACGATTTGAAGCGGACGGTCGTGACGCTGCGCTCGCTGGAGCAGCGAACCCCATCCGCCGAATTCAATGAGAAACTTGCGTTCCAATTGCAGGGGCTGAGAAATCGCAAAGTACCACTGCGAGAGCTTGTCGGATCCTATCTCCGCCGAGTAGTCCTGACCCGCACGGTTGCAGCCGCCGCATTTGCCACACTTTTGGGCGTTGTGGTATTTTCCACGCCGCGATGGCTGAATAAAACAGCGTCGCCCGTCACCCAACAGCCGCCGGTTCCAAAATACGCCGCAATGGACCGGAGCGAATTTATGGCGCTGGCGGTCAATGATCCATTACAAGACGTTTCAGCGATCAGTCTGGAATCACATACTCCAACCACCAACGGCAGTAATCGCGTACCCGGCGCGAATTAGGAGCGGTTGATGTGTCTTTGCCGATTTATGCAAGGCAGTCATCGCTTGAAAGTGATAACGGTTGCACTTATTCTCCTTACGCTTACTTGCGCATCGGCCTATTCCAATGAGAGCGTTCCTCATACCGGGTGCCATAATAATGTTTGGGATGAAAAGAGGGATGTTCATCTAACCCCAGCCGAGCAAAAAGTCCGCAACATTATGACCAAATGGCTCAAGGATGGGCATCGCACACCTTATTCGGGCATTCAAATCACCCAGATTATGCGTCACGGTTTTTTGGAATCGAAACAGATCGTCATGCACGGCGGTCCGGGCCAGATGCGAATCAAATTCATCTCGCCGCCAAAGCTAGCCGGTGAGTTGTTCCTGATAACCGGTGGACGATTCTTTCACTACATCCCATCGCAAAACGTGATCCATCAAGGTGAGATTCCGCATAATGAGTTTGAACACCGAATGAGGGAGATAATGGGATCGTTCCTCGATGGCCGCATTTCAATTCGATTGGTGGGCAGCGATCGCGTTGCAGAACGAAATTGTTCCATATTGGAAATCAAGCCGAAAGAAAAAGGATACTATAAGCGGGTTTGGATTGATAGCGCAACCGGCATCCGGTTAAAGATTGAAAAATTCAGATCATCGAGCCGACCCATTTTCAACACTTTCTTCACCCATATCCAGTTATGGCCGCATTTTCCGCCGAACACGTTCAATCCCAACTCGCTACCGGAGGTTCGCCACGTTGCGATATTACCCCACGCTCTGCCTTACACAAGCATAAGGGCCGCTCAAGGTGCGGTGCGCTATCCGATCCGAGAACCCCACCTCCCTTCCGACTACCGTAATGTTGGAATCTGGATCTTAGCGCGGCATGACCCATTCTCCACAACCGCGCTAAGATACTCGAACGGTGTCAGCTCATTCGTGCTGTTTGAGCGGCTGCTGCCGCCACACCAACGGAATGACTACCGGGGGCCGGAACCGGCGGCAAAAATCCGTTTAAGAAATAACGTCGCCTACTGGCGCAGCCGGCGCTATCAATTTACGTTAATCGGTGACTTGCCGGAAAACGATCTGCTTGCGGTTGTTCGTTCGTTATTGTGATACGGTATCGGATCGGCGACCCCAACCTTTTCTCCGCACCCACGTCGCACCATCATCGGCCACGCTGTATACAACCGGTATCATAATTAAAGTTAAGACGGTGGACACCAGCAATCCACCAATCACCACAATGGCCATCGGCGCCCTCAATTCGGAAGCGCGTCCAATCCGCAGTGCAACCGGCAACATTCCCAGTATGGTGGCGATGGTAGTCATTAAAATCGGCCGAAGACGTGTGGCTCCCGCCGTCGCAAGTGCGTTGGTTCGATCCATCCCACGCTGCCTTAGGGTAGCCGTGTAGTCAACCAACAATATGGCGTTGCGGCCCATCAAACCCACCAACATAATCACCCCGATCATAGCAACCAGACTAAAGGTCTCTCCTGAGATGACCAGCGCAACGAGCGCGCCGCCCAGTGCCATCGGCAAGGTAAACATAATGACAAACGGATTTAACAGCGAGTTGAAAAGTGAGGCCATTACCATATAGACCAGCAGCGCCGCCAGTATCAACGCATTGATAAAATACGCCATGTTTTCTGAGAGCACTGCCGCTTCACCGCCCCAGTGCATCGTAATCCCCTGCATCGGAATGTCGGCCATCCGTTCGCTGATCGCTTGCTCAGCATTACCTAATGTATATCCGGGCGCTAAATTCGCGGTTACCGTAACCTCCCGTTGGCCGTTTACGTGATCAATTGCCGGTGGAGTGGAGCTGTAACGAATATTTGCCACATCGGCGATGGTCACCGGTCCGCCGTTAGACTCACCCACCAGGATGGAACCGACCTGGTTTGGATTGTTGCGGTCTACGCCCGCGAGCCGAATGCGAACTGGAATATCGGTTCCCATCTCTCGATAGAGGACATCTTTGTTGCCTTCGATGGCGTCTCGCAGTGTGGCTCCGATCAGATCCGGAGGAATATTCAGAGCGGCTGCGCGCTCGCGGTTTACTTGAACCTCAACTTGCGGGGCGCCGCTGCGAAGTGAAATGGAGGGATCGAGTATCCCAGTCATATTCAGCATTCTTTCCCGAAGCTGGGTCGCTGCACTGGTCAGATCAGTTAAGTTTTGCCCTCGGAGCTCAATTTGAACGGGTGGGCCGGCCGCTGCAACGTTTCTTACCGCCGCTACTTGAATCGTCGCCCAGGGAATTAAGAGCAATTTTTTTCTCAGGATTGTTGCAATTTTTTGATCGCTTTGGGTGCGCAAATTGGTTTTGTGGAAAATTGGTGTCAACAACTCATCCAGCAGACCCTTTTTTGGCAATAATCGCACATTCACCTGCGCATATTGCGGCCCCTCTTGGGGGGTTGAGCCGAAACCGCCCAGTATCTCGCCGACCGTCGTCACATAGTAGCGGACGCCGGGTGTATTTCGCACAATCTGCTCGACCTTGCGAGCCACGTTGTCGGTGGCGGCAATGGACGAATCGGAGGGCATCTCAATGGTGATCGCGATTTGTCCCTGGTCAATTCCGGGCAAAAACTCCACTCCCAGCGATGGCAGGGAAAAGAGAACCGCGGCTACCAGCAGCACGGTCCCACCGGCAAAAACCAAACTTCGATTATGAAGTACCCATACAATCACCTTGTGATAGAATGAATCCAGTTTGTTGTAAAACAGATCGAACCGGTGAAATAGGCCCCCGTTCGATGCAAAGGTTTCGCCGCCCTGATACCATCGTGAGGCCAGCATCGGCGTGATGGTGAACGAGACCAACAGCGAGAAAAGGGTGGCGCTGACGACGGTGAGCCCGAACTGCCGGAAAAATCCGCCGACGATTCCCCCCATAAATGCAATAGGCACGAATACTACGACGTCTACCAGCGTCAGCGCAATGCTGGCCAATCCAATTTCAGTTCGGCCATTGAAAGCCGCTTCAACCGGAGTCTCTCCGTTTCGCAAGTGCCGAATGATGTTTTCCAATACCACGATGCTGTCATCAATCAAAATACCGACCGAGAGTGAGAGGGCGAGCAAGGTCATCTGGTTCAGGGTAAAACCGGCAAAATACATCACCAGAAAGGTCGCCACGATGCTGGTTGGAAGCGCGATGGACACAATAACGGTCGCCCGCATACTATGAAGAAACAAGAAAACCACCGCGGTGGCGAGGATCGCACCCAAAACGAGGGTGGCGTCTACATCCTCCAGCGCGTTTCGTATGGTGATGCTGTCATCTTTAGAAATGACGATCTGAGTGTCGGCCGGCAGCCGTGACCGCAAAGACTGTAACTTTCTCTTTACCCCATCGGCCACCGACACCGTATTGGCGTCAGAGAGCTTAGTGATGACCAGCGAAACGCTCTCACGCCCCTGTACCCGGTTTATTAAAGTGGATTTGGCGGGGCCTTCCCAGACGTTTGCGACATCTCCAACCGTCAAGGGAGCGGTCGGAGATGCGCCGGATGTCATATTTCCAGCCGAAACCATTGATGACATCGAAATGATCTGAGTTCGGCGGATATCTTGCAGTCGGGTAAACGCGCCGGTCGCTTGTACGGTGAAACTCCGCAATCCCTGGGTGATCGTGCCGGCCGGCACGTTGTGACTGGCCGCTTTGAGGGAGTTCACTACATCTTCGATCGTAACTCCATACTGCTGGAGACGTTGCGAATTCACCTCCACGTGAATCTCGTTGGTCTTACCGCCGATCACATCAACCGTCGCTACGCCCGGCACTCGTGCGATTTGCGGCTTCAAGACAGTGTCGGCCAGATGTCTCAGCTCGCTGATCGGCTCATTACTAGACAACCCGATGTACAGAATCGGCAGCGCATTGATGTCCAGCTTGGCGACGACCGGCGGCAGCACCTCCGGCGGCAGCGTCATTTTCACCGCGTCTACCTTTTGCCGGACCTCGGCCGCGGCAGCATCCAAATTGGTGCCCAAGCTGAAGTCGAGACTGATTATCGAAACCGAGGTTTGGGAGCGGGAATAGACGCCTTTTACCCGATTTACGGAGCCAACCGCATCTTCAAGCGGTTTGGTGACCAGCGCTTCGACCTCCAACGGCCCGGCGCCGGGGAATACGGTGGTGATGGTTAAAGTGGGAATGCTGACCTTTGGGTTCAACTCAGCCGGCAAACGGCGGGCGGCCTCAATCCCGAGCACCATGATCGCGGCTAAAACCATCCAAATAAAGATGGGACGCGTGATTGCGGTGCGGGTCAACCACATTGCGGATGTGAGCTTCGAGGCAGCGAAGCCGGCTTAGCACAAATTGCTTGATAGTGATTGGATACCATAGTCATTCGGGATAAATCTAAATAGTAAATAATAGTAAATAGGCCTATCAAAATCCATTATTGAGAGCTGATTCGCACGCGGCTGCCCGGTGTGAGTAGCGATGGGGCGCTGACAATCACCTTTTCGCCTTCCTGCAAACCGGAAGAGATCAGCATGTACTCGCCTGACCGGCCAGCAACCGTGACGGAGCGACGGAGCGCAATGCCGCTTTTCACCACGTAAACATAGGTGAAGGCGCCTTCAGTATGAATTGCCTCTAGCGGAATCGATATGTACTGCTCATTGCCGGCCACATTTATCACCGCTTTGGCGGTTGAATTGGGATTCCACTGACCCAGTGGAAGCGTGATTCGGATCGGAAAGCTTCGATTGTCCGATTCGGCTGCCGGTGAAACGTAGCTGACACGACCGTACTCGATCTGGCCGGGATGAAGATCGCTGATCACAGCAGCCGGTTGTCCGGGCCTGACGAGGCTCGCTTGATCAGCGGTGATCGCCGCCGTAAAACTGGCTCGATGAGTAGAAACCACTGAGCAGATCGGTTGGCCAGGTTGGGCGATATCCCCCACGTGAGCGCTCAGATTTACCACCACGCCAGTTACCGGACTCACAACCTTTTCGCGCTGGAGCTGAAGATGGACTGCGCTCAGTGCCGCTTTCGCCTGGTTCACTCCTGCCGCCGCCGCCGCGATCTCGGCGGTCGCTATCTGTAAAGCCGCCTTTTTTGCCGCCTTTGCATTGGCCACTGCCGATTGAGCCTCCGTCACTCCCTTACGAGCGACCTCCATATCCTGCTCGCTGACGTCCACTCGGAGCGGACCGGATTGGCGGACCGGTGTTAACGCTGATCGTGCGGCGGCGACCCCGGCTTTGGCGGCCTGATATTGAGCTAACGCGACTTGATATTGGGTTTTAGCTCCGTCTAAATCCACCTTAGCAACACCGCCGTGCCGGTAAAGAAAGGTCAGTCGTTTCAGCGTGGCGGCCGCCGATTCGAGGCCGGCCTCAGCCTGTTGCTCGGCTGCCCTCGCCTGCTGCAAGCTGGCCAGTGCCTTTTGTTCATCACCATTTGCCTCGATGCCGGTGAGCTTTTCAGCGTTTTCGGCTTGGTTTAGTCGTAGCTGTGCGGTGCTCAATGCCGATTGAGCCTGAGCAACCTGTGCAGTGAGCTCAATGTTTTTGGCTTGGTAACCTCGATTTGCTCGCCGATACTCAGCTTCGGCCGACTGCAGTCCGGCGGCGGCTCGGCTTACTTCTGCATCCAGATCCGGTGAATACAGCTCACAAATCAGTTGGCTGTTGGAGACTTTCTGCCCGTCCACTACCGCAATGCGGGTAATCGGCGCCGGAAGTTGGCTGGTTATCGTGACATTGCTGGTGCTTCGAATGACGCCCAGTACCGATAACGTTCGGCGTGAAGGGCGAACGCGGGCCGTCGCGACCGTTACCGGGATTCCCTCCGAGACGTAGGAGGGTGTAGTTGAAGTAACGCTGATATGGGGTGCATTTGAGATGGCACGGTTATAAGCGATTGCAATAACCAGTATCGCTGCAATAACGAACCAGGGTAAAATCCGTCTCATTGAGCGGCAGTGCCATCCCCGATTGCATGATCAAGCTCGGCATCGGCCAGCGCGAGATCCCCTTGCGCCTGCACCATCTCCGTTTGCACTTTGGTAAGCTGTAACCGAGCGTTTGCCACCTCCATCTCGGTTGCAGAGTGCGCCTCCAACCTAAGCAATGCTACCTGATAGACCTGTTCCCCCAATTTCTCCTCTTTTCCCAACCATTGAATTCGTTCGGCCGCCTCTTGCTGATCGGCCACTGCTTTCCGAACCTGTAAAGTTATACCTAACTCGGCGTCCTTAAGCAGTTCACTCAACTGGTCGCGCCGAGCGATCGCTTGCAGCCGGTCTCGGTGCGATTTACCGCCATCCAGCAATGGCCAGGTTACCTTGAGCCCGATGGATCCGTAATCGTAATGCTCAAAGGCGGACGGCGTCTGAGTGAGAATCCGCCCCTCCAGGCTAAGGGCAGGTGAAGATTCAGTGGAAGCCAATCGAATCCCTGCCGATGCGGCCGACAAATGGTCGCGCAGCTCCTTGATCTCGGGGCGATTTTGCAGAGCCCGCTGAACCAACTTTTCCACTGCATCCGGTGGCTGACCGGAAAGCGATAGCGTGGATGGCGGCAGGGTAGGGGAGGCGATGGGACCGATTGGCGTCGAGATCGGCTGTCCCAAGCTCCGATTCAATTCCCCTTCAGCCAACATAACCCCGTTTTGTGCCTTGATCAAGGATTGGTGCGCGTCGGCCACCTCCGCCTCGGCTTGAAGCTCATCCTGTCGGGAGACGGTGCCGGCTGGCATCAGCACCTTTTGGAGTAGATGCAGATGTTGTTTCGCCAGATTGAGCGCATCTTGTGTGACTCCCAACATAGCGCGAGCAACCCAGAGGTGAATGAAATCCTGGCGCACCTTCCAAATCGTGTCCTGAATCGCTTGCTCGTAGGCGAGCTGATTTGCCTCCTTCTCATTGCGAAACCGGCGATTGGCGGCCCAGAAGCTTGGCTGAAAAATCGGCTGCTCCAAACGAGCTTCCACTTTTCCGTAGCGGCGCGGTAAGACCGTCGCGCTACCGGCCGCTCCGCTAGGAAACATGACCCGTGGTCCCTGTTCCATCCCTTTCGCTTCAATGGTCAGATTGGGGATGAAGGCCGGCTCTTCGGAGGTCAGTTGGGCTAAGTTTGCCTTCATCTGATCCCGGCTCGCCTTTAGTTTGGGGTTGATTTTTATGGCGATCGCAACCGCCGCCTTCATCGTGAGCGTTGGCTGGTCAGCCAGCGCAAAGGCAGGAAGGACGAACCCTAACGCAAGCAGGGCAGCACAAATCGGGACATAAAAGCGATACATTGAGCGATCGTGCCCGGTAGACATGAGTCCTCTCTTCGAGAACCTGAAGCTCGGATGATTGGCGATCATTTCAATGAGTAATGAGGTTGGGGTTTGCAAATTTGATATGAGCTTGTTCGAATGGAAATCAATACCGTATTCCATGAAGCGTGGTGCTTTATTTCAGGTTAATTTTCATATTTAGACTGGCATGCGATAAAATTCGTAAGATAGTTTTCGACGCCGGCAGCCAAATTCCCTGCTGCCAACCGGCTGTTGCGATTCAGACGGAGCAATGCAGAAAGGCCTCCCGGGTGGGTTAGAATCCAGCGAGTAAGCGGCCAACCCTTTGGACGACCGAATTCATCCGTACAACTCAACATACCAGCCGGTAGGGTTTCGGTTGCCTCATCTGAGATGCTACGAATGACAGCGCAAGGAATTCCCAATGAATGGGCGCGGCTTGCCAGCGATGCCGACTCCATATCTATCGCCACTGCGCCGGTCCGCCGAAATAAATCGGCCTTTTCGGTGGGCGAGGTCACAATATGGTTGGCGGTTAAAAGATGACCCTTCACCAAACCGGTACCATGCGGGCATGGCATCAGCTCGCTATCGAGGAATGAGTTTACTAAAATGGGCGCAGACTGATGCTCAACACCCAAAACGGCGTTTGGTATAACTACCGCTCCAACTTTTACTGCCGGATCCAGCGCGCCGGCGAAACCGGCGACCAGTAATAAATCCGGCTTGAATTCGGCAACGATCTTATCAAACATTTTTACGGCTCGGAGTGAACCGACACCCGTCATCCCCAGAGTGAGGAGGATATTTTCTCGTCGGGCTGTCAACAGTGCAATATTGCCAACCGTTATGAACGTGTTTACCCTTAAACGGCGTCTGATCGCTTGCCGCTCCATAAAGAGAGCGGTAAGAATCAAAACCGTCTTATTTGGCGGCGATTCCGGCGTAGCTGTCTGCTTCTTCAGTCGTGTCCTCGTAATCAATCAGATAGTTGCGCACCTCTTCCACCAGATCCACCGGCGTAGAAAGGCCGGAGGCCACTCCGATCGTGTTTGCCCAGGTAAAATCATCCGGCCGGAGTTGTGATGCACATTCGATGTGCATCGTTTTCGGGTTGTGATACCGGCACAGAGAGTATAGCTCCATCGTGTTGGCGCTCGTGCTGCTCCCAACCACGATCATCAAGTCAACATGAGAGGCCAGGTCCAGCGCATCGTCCTGCCGATTTTGCACCGGGCGGCAAATCGTATTGATGATCTGCACCTCTTTGCACAGGTAAATCAGCTCGTTCACGATGGGGTAGCACATCTCAAGCGCATGGGTTGTCTGGAAAATGACGCCCACCTTGCGCAACAGGCGGTGCTCTTCCTTTGCCTTGCGCAGCTCCTCAACCGTGTTAATCACCAGAGCCGGTTTTTCCAGCGCGCCCATGATGCCTTTGATCTCCGCATGATTGGCGTCCCCGATGATAACCACCTGGCATCCCCGGTCCTGAAGCGACTGCGCCGCCTCCTGCGCCCTCAAAACGATGGGGCAGGTGGCGTTGACCACATCCAGTCCCAGGTTTTTCGCCTCTTGGATGCTCTCCTTCGGCAGACCATGGGCCCGGATCACCATCGTGCCGCTGGTTCGGTTTTCAAAGTCGTCGGTCTTTTTTAATCCCTTGGCTTCCAACTCGGCGGTCACCGATTTGTTGTGAACCAGGTCACCTAAAATAAATACATCCTCTCGCTCTACCAGCGCTTGCCGGGTTAAATTGATGGCCCGCTTCACTCCGAAGCAGAAACCCACCTCGCCGGCTAATATCACCGTTCGTTGGTTAGTTCGTGTGGTTTTACGCTCCTCACGAACCTTTCTTGCCTTCGGGCTTAGCGCCTTCTTCGCTATTTTTACACGGGAAGAGGTATCTGTCATATTTGTTAGTCTTCTTTCGATTGGAGCTATTATTGCAATTCAACCGATCAGTTTTGCTTTACGTATCCGTTATGCCGATACCAGTCCACCGCCCGTTTCAAGGCTGGCTTGATGGGAGAGATGGTATATCCAAGCTCCGTTTTCGCCCGTTCCGAATCAAAATACATCTTTTTGGCCGCCATTCGCACGCTCTCCAGCGAAATATGCGGCTCCCTTTTCAATAATACGCTCCAGAGCAGGTGATCAACAGCCGCCGCCCCAAGCGCCGCTCCGTAAGGGATTTGAAAGCGGGGAGACTTTCGGCCGCTGACTTCGGCCAGCGCAGTCAATATCTCCTGCAAGGTCATGTTGTGGCCTCCCAGTACATATCGCTTCCCAACGGCCCCTTTTTCGGCTGCTAAAAGGTGCCCTTTTGCTGTGTCATACACATCAACCAAGTTTAAGCCAGTGTCCAGGAAGGCCAGTAACCGTCCGTTTAAAAAGTCTACGACGACTTTGCCGGTTGGGGTGGGCTTTACATCCTCCTCGCCCACCGGCGTGCTCGGATTGACGATCACGACCGGTAGTCCCTGTGCGGCAAAATCGCGGACCGCCTCTTCCGCCATAAATTTCGAACGTTTATAGTGCCCCACCATATCGGCCAGTGTTACCGGCGTGCGCTCATTTCCGGATGCTCCGCCCTTTGGGATTCCCAGCGTTCCTACCGTACTGGTGTAGACGATTCGCTCGGCGCCGGCTTTTTGGGCAGCCGACATCACGTTTCGGGTGCCATCCACATTGTTGCGGTATAGCTCGGAAGGATCGGGCGACCACAGCCGATAATCGGCCGCTATATGATAAATTTGATCACAACCATCCATTGCCCGGCTGAGACTCTCTATATCGAGAAGGTTGCCCTTTGCGATCGAGCAGCCCATCGCAACCAAATGTTCAACCGGACTCGATGTCCGTACCAGAGCGACCACCCGATCTCCCCGACTAACCAACAACCGAGCCACATGGCGCCCAACGAAGCCGGATGCGCCGGTAATCATCACCTTCATTTCAGCCGTCAACGATAAATCGTAAGCCTTTTGGAGCGATATCTCTATTCGAGCGTTTCAACCGCTATTTGGAGAGCGCCCAGGCAGTGATCTGCAGTCGTCCCT
>JAKBZR010000031.1:0-14148 GCA_021842405.1 bacterium | reverse complement strand
TCCCTTCCAGGTTTTCATCGCTTCAATCACTGCGCTGTGCTCAAAGCCGCTGTGCATCTTACAGTTTTGACAGCGGTGGTCCTGCCGGCTTTCCCAATATTTCCAATCCACCTCGTTCCAAAACTCAGCCCACTCTTGGTAATACTTTTCACCGATCAGGTAACAGGGTGCCTTCCAGCCGATAGGAGTGTAGTTTACGGTGGACCATGGCGCGCAGGGAAGCTCTCTCAAGCCGGCCGCAAACTCTAGAAATACAGGCGAAGCGCTGATCCGGTAGCGGTTCGCGAATGTGCGGATCTGCCGGAACTTCTCATGAATCTGTTCTTTGGATAAAAACACATCTTCCTTAACGCTCTCATACTCATAGCCCGGTGAGATCAGAATGCTATCCGATTTTAAATCGGCGGCCAGCTTGCACAACTCCTCGACTTCATCCACGTCGGTCTGTTTAAAGACGGTGGTGTTGACCATCGTGATATAGCCTCGTTGTTTGGCCTCGCGCAGCATTTCAACCGCTTTATCGAATACGCCCGTCCGATTGCAAACCATATCGTGAGTATGGCGCATCCCATCCAGATGGATCATAATGAAGAGCTGCGGATGAGGTGGAATGACGCCGAAAATTTTAGTATCCATTTTCAGCGCGTTGGTGCAGCAGATCACGTACTTTCCCCGCTCGATCAATCCTTGTATCAGCTCCGGAAGCTCCGGATAGAGGGTCGGCTCACCGCCGCAGAGGTTGATGATCGGCGCGCCGCAATCGTCAACCGCTTTGAAACAGGCTTCGAGCGAAAGGCGGTCGGAGAGCTTGCCGGTGTGGCGCTCCACCGCACACCCAAAACACGCCAGATTGCAGGTGTAAAGCGGTTCCAGCATCAACACCGATGGGTATCTTTTGCGCCCCTCTTTCTCCATCTGGGCGCGGTACCGAGTTTGCGCCATTATGAATCCAATCGGATATCGCATTAAACTGCTCCTTTTCCTCATCCAACGATCTTGCTGCAACCGGCGTTTTAGCCAAGCGGCAAAGTCGGCTCTTCACTGGATGCGGTTACCTCCCAAATTATAAAAATTGCTCTAACTATCTCAATGCGCGCTGGTTGCTCCGATAATCGGCGTACTGCCCTAACGCCCACAGGGGAAAGGTATGCCGGTAAAGATGATACCGAAGGTAAAAGACCTTTGGAAATCCGGCGCCGGTAAACCAGGGTTCATTCCAGGTGCCGTCGCTATTTAGATTGCGCACCAGGTGGCTTATGCCTCGTTCCACCTCCGGGCAATCTCTTGCCGGTGAGTTTAACAGCCCCATCACCGCCCAGGCCGTTTGCGAGGCGGTGCTGGGGCCTGTCGCCTTGTACTTTTCATCCTCGTAGGAGCGGCAGGTCTCACCCCACCCGCCGTCTGGGTTCTGCACCGATCGCAACCAATCAGTAGAGCGTTTAACCATCGGATGGTTCATGTCGAAGCCGATGCGGTTTAAGCCGCGGAGCGCCTGCCAAGTTCCATATATGTAGTTTACCCCCCATCGGCCAAACCATGAACCATCTGTGCACTGCTCTCGCTGAAGATAGCGGAGCGCCCGTTGAACTGGACGGTCTTCGAGATGACCTCCGTAATAGCTCAGCATCTCCAAGCCACGAGCGGTGATGTCGGCCGAACTAGGGTCCAGCATGGCGTTGTGATCGGCGAAAGGGATCTCCTGCAAGATCATCCGATCATTATTGCGATCAAACGAAGCCCAGCCGCCGTCACGGTTTTGCATCGCCATCGTCCAATTTAGCGCGCGCTGTAATACCGGCCTTATCGATTCCGGCGCTTTATGCCAATCTCCGCCATCGGTGCAATATACTTTGTAGAGAGCCATCAAGACCATAAAGGTGTCATCCACATCCGGGTACAGCTCATTTTCAAATTCGAAGTACCACCCGCCCGGCTCCACACCGGCGACCGTTTGCGCCCAATCTCCCTTCGTCCGCACCTCTTTGCCGATCAGCCACTCGCCGGCTCGTTGTATTGCCGGATGGCTGGGCGGCAGCCCGCTGTCAATCAGTGCATTGACCGCAATGGCCGTATCCCAGACAGGGGAGATACAGGGTACCAAACGGATCGTGTCCCCCTCTTGTATCTCAAATTTTTCCAGCTCATTTAGCTCGTGTTGAACGGCAGCGTGATCGTCCGGTAATCCCAGACATTTATAAGCCATTACAGCATGGGTCATTGCCGGAAAGATCGCACCCAGTCCGCCGCTCTTATACTGGTGATCAAACAACCACTGGCGGCAGCGTTCCAGCGCAATCCGGCGTATCGGGTTACGCCTGAAGGGATGGTATATCTTCAGCAGCCCATCCAACCACAAGAAGAAGTTGCGCCAGGAGAAAAAGTTACGGCTCGGCTGCAATTTGAGTGAGGCGTGCTCGCGCCCTCCCACAAATAGCTCATCAATACCGACCTCCGGAGGAACGGGGCGGTATGGCCTTGCTGCATTTATAACCGCCAGTGGTATCAAAATCGCCCTCGACCATGAGGACATCGCATAAATATTGATATAGAACCAGCGAGGTAATAGGATCAATTCGGGAGGGATGGCCGGCACGCCCGCCCAGTCGTACTGTCCGAATATGGACAGGTATAGCTTGGTGAACGTGTTACAACTGGTGACGCCGCCCATTTTCATGATCGCGTCACGCAGTTTAACCATAAAGGGCTCGTCGGGGCGGTGGCCGGCTAATTTGAAGGCAAAATAGGCTTTTACGGAGGCGCTGACCTCACCCGGCCCGCCCGGATAGATCGGAATCGAGCCATCCTCCTGCTGCCACCGCCGAACGTGATTCATAAGCCGCCGAAGCCGCTCGGGATCCGCTTTGTCTAAAAATTGCAGCAGCAGGACGTACTCCGTCTCCAGGATCGTGTCGCCCTCCAGCTCTCCGTTCCAGTAGCCGTTCTCGTGTTGCCAACTGAGAAGGGTATGTTGAGCGCGCTCGATGGCCTGCTGGATCGTGGCGGGGGTAATCCGTTCACCCATCGCTTGCTTAGCCGCAACCGCATGGTTCATCTCAACGCATGTCGCCGGGTTAACCGCTTCCATCCTGGCTGTATCTCCATACCGCATTGAAAGGTGTCAATCCAATCCTAGCTAACGATGTTCAACAAAACGTTGGATCGGTGTTAAATTATAGCTCTTATAATCTTAGCACTGCTAAATTGTAATTGTCAATCCGCTGCCTGATCGCTATGTGAAGCATGCGAGGAAGGGGTTTTCTCGTCATCAAGTGTGCGGGTGGTCAACTTGATCGGTGCCTGGGTCGTAGGTGACCGGAGAAACAATTCCCAGTCTTTTCAGTTCCGATATCAGGTTGGAGGCTTCTTTCAATATCAACCGGCCAAATTCGGGCGCCTCCCGTCCCGATAGTTTATTGAGTCGCTTGGCGGCTGCACAGATCGCGGTGATTGGCTGCATCAGGACATCTTCATTGATTAGTGTCGAGGGAAGTTCGGGATTGACAACTCTTTCACGTCGGGTTTCAGAGTCGGCAACCGGACACGCTCCAGAAAGGCGAGCTAAGATCGTCGCAAGCTCACGATGTATGGCGCGGTAAAGCGGGGTATCCTGCATATCGCGTTCGCCCGAAACGCCGTAATCATCCTTGTTGGTACCGTAAAAGATCGGATCGGTGGTTGCATAATTGACAAACATCAGAGCGATGAACTTCTGAAAAATGTTTCGGTCAAAAACGTATTTATTGATGTAGTTTGCATCGTCTTCAACGCTCTCCAACACATCGGATATGAGTGAGGCAATAAATTCGGAGTGAGGCATGTCGGCGGCCTTATTCTGGACTTCCGGAGATCGAAACTCATACCGATAGAGCGGATCGGCGCCGTTATCATGGGGTTCTTGATTGGCCACCGAGCTGAATACGTCCAGCTTCATCATGCTATCCAGATTTCGGCGTGAGTAACCGAAGGTGGCGATATCCATGGCGTAGGATTTAAATTCCTCCAGATCGGTGCCCAAGAAATAGGCATGGCCGCTGGCGATTCGTTCTCTCAATTCACTTAAACGGCGGGTCAGTTTATCACGCGCATCCGCGATGATGTCAAGCAGCTCTACTCTCATTTCATCATCGGGTGGGAAGTAATCCAGCGTCTCATAAGTGGTGCGTATCACGGCGAAATCATTCAGGCCGTCTTCCAGACAGGGGTAAGCAATCCCTAATATCAATTCCTGAGGGATGCTTTCAACGGTATCGGCGTTTCTTAAAGAGGAATCCGCTGAAACTAACGTGTAAAAGCGATTGTTTGTGGCCAAGCTTTTAATTAAGGCCACATGCATTTGATCAATGGCTAAAGTGTCTCGTTCTCGAATGGACATTACCAGAATCTGCTCGCTGTGAGCGCGAACTTCCTTTCTAAATCATTCCATATTCGGTTAAAACCGGCCCCTCCATCACTCCAAAACGGGTGCGTTTCGTAAACCAGGTTAAAGTTACTGCTTTTGATAGGGCGATGAGCAACTTCCCAGTCAAACTTCATTATCCTAGTCGAGGCCTCATTTCAGCTTTAGCATCGCACCGTAAAAAAGCTCGCCGCCGATTGAATAGGCTTCCAACCGCAACTGCGGACCCACCGGCAATGCAAGCGATTCGTTGAAACGCTGGCCAACGATCTCAAAGGCCAGGCGGCTCATACCGGGAAAGCGAATCGCAAGTCCTCCGTACAGGCCATCCAACCGGCTGGTTCCAACTCCCACATTCAAGTCAATGCGGCGAAGATAGTGAGCCTGCTTGGTATTTAGTCCGATGCTTTTCGTGGCCGCAATGAAAAAGGCACGGCCTTCTCGTCCTTGATTGAGTAGATCGCGGACACCAAAGGATATAGCCGGAGCAATGTCGATAAACCCATTTCCAAAAGGCGATAGCTGGAGGCTCACTGTATCGCGATGGAAGCCGGGAAGATCATCGCGCTCCACCTCCAACTCGAGCGTAGTGCTCGTACCTTGCCAATCCACCGGCAATCCTCCAGTCAGCCAGCTCATACTGGCTTGGGAATGATTCGGCAGAAAAACATATTCTACCTCTGCATGACCGTAAGGAACGACCAGCCCACCGGGCGCCAACACGATGCGCTCGGCCAAAAGTGGAGAAGATGATAGTATAAATAGCGTAAAAGCGGTCAGCAGCCTTTTCACCGAGGTCAAGGTAAGGCCGCTCCCGTTTTTTCAAGGCGGTGCCCACCTAACTGATCGTTAAATCGCCGAATCCGATCGATGGCTTCTTCCAGATTATCAAGACTGGTCGCATAGGAACAACGAATATGCCCCTCTCCACAATCGCCGAACGCATTACCGGGAACCACTGCGACCCGCTCCTTCATTAACAGCGCTTCCGCGTATTCCAGTGATGACAATCCGGTGTGCCGGATAGACGGAAATGCATAAAATGCGCCTGATGGCTCCTGGCAATCGAGGCCGGCTGAATTCAAACCGCGTACAAAATAACGTCGTCGGCGATCATAGTCGGCAACCATTGCCTGCACATCTTCCTCCCCGCCGTTGATGGCTTCCAGCGCGGCTCGTTGAGCCAGATGAGAGGCGCACAGCATGGTGTACTGGTGGATTTTCGTCATGGCTTCGATGATCGGTGATGGTCCGCATGCGTAACCGATGCGCCAGCCGGTCATCGCGTAGGCTTTGGAAAAGCCGTTGAGCAGCACGGTTCGGTCCCACGCTCCGGTTAAGGCGGGAATGGAGGTGTGTGGTCGTGTAAAGCTGAGCCGGTCGTAAATCTCATCGCTGATCAAGTAAAGATCATGAGCGGCGGCAACCGTAACAATTTTTCGCAAGTTTTCTCGGGTTTGGGTGGCACCGGTCGGATTGGCCGGATAGCAGAGGAGGATGGCTTTCGTTTTTGAAGTGATCGCCCTTTCCATTCGTTCAGGGTCGAGGCGGAACTCTTCCTCGGAGTAGGAGGGCACTCGGACCGGCACTCCGCCGGCGAACTGGATGCAGGGCACGTAAGAAACGTAGCATGGATCCGGTACGATGACCTCATCGCCTTGATTGAGCAGCGCTCGAAGCGCCAAATCGAGCCCCTCCGATACGCCCACTGTGATTAAAATCTGTTTATCCGGGTCGTAATCGAGCTGGTAGAGGGAGTTAAGCTTTTTGGAGATGGCTTGCCGCAGCTCTAGAAGCCCGGCGTTGGAGGTGTAGGTGGTGTACCCATGCTCCAGCGACCAGATACCGGATTCACGAACCCGCCAGGGGGTTACATAATCCGGCTCACCGACACCGAGCGAAATCACTCCCTCCATGCTTTGGGCAATGTCGAAGAAACGCCGTATGCCGGATGGGGGGGTATTTTGAACCACCTCGTTTAACGGTTTCATGGTGCGATCACCAGACGATGATTAACCTCCGCTTCGGTAAACAGATCACCATCATCCTTATATTTCTTTAGTAGAAAGTGGGTTGTCGTCGAATTGACCAGCTCGATGGTGGCCAGCTTTTCCGCCACGAAATTGGCGACCTCTTTCATGTTACGGCCTTGAACCACCACGCGCAAGTCCTGAGCGCCGCTCACCAGGTAGACGCTGTGAACCTCTGGAAAGCGGTAGATACGGGCGGCCACATCGTCAAAGCCGGTTCCTCTTTCCGGTGTAACCGAGACGTCAATAAAGGCGAAAACCTTCTCATCACCGTATCGTTCCCAGTCTACCACTGTTTTGTAACGGCGAATCACACCGCCCTTTTCCCATTCTTGGATTTGTTCAGCGATCTGATTTTCGGGCAGGCCGGTGAGTTCAGCCAATTGAGCGGGGGTTCGCCGGGCATCCTGCTCTAGCAGGACCAGTAAATCTCGCATCGTTTCCGCCTTACTGATTTATTACCAGATACAGTATATCCCGCCGTTGGCCGGATGTCAACGTCACCGGAATTCTCAATCGGCAGCGGCTTGGGTTGACGAGGCGGTAAATCGCGTGCTAACATAGGCCGTTAAATCGAAAAAATCTTCAAAAACCGGAGGGCTCATTGTGAGTGAAACGGAAATTGAAAGCTTAAAGGAGTCTATCCCTTCAGCCGACTACATTATCGCCATCTCCTCGCTGCTTGAAACCGATGCGGACGATATCCTGCATGAATTTGGTTACGTTGAAGAACCCTCTCCAGCTTGAGACATTGCGACATTAATCTCGGACAGAACGGTTATACAGTCGCATTGTATCATCCGGACTGATTGTGAAATGAACCCCAATTTATCCGCTTCACCGCGAGCCGCCAAGCCGACCTTCAGCCCCACCAAGATCGTGACTTTCCTTCAATGCTCCACGCTCTACCGCTATATCTATGTGGATCACATCGGAAGATTTTACCAGCGACCGAAAGCCTACTTCAGTTTTGGCGCCACCCTTCACACCGTTTTACAGGCGTTTCATGCTGAAGGAGCTCGCGCAACACCCGAAGAGATGATCCAGCAATATCAACAAAGCTGGCAATCTGCCGGTTACGCTTCGGCGGAGGAGGAGACGCAGTATCAAATCGAGGGAATGGCGGCGCTGGCCACCTATCATGACGCCGTTCAACAACGCCTTCACACCGGAGTGCAGACGCTGTTGATCGAAAAGTTCATTCAATCAGATATGGGGTCCTTTATTTTAAACGGCCGGGTTGACCGGGTGGACCGCTGGCCCGATGGCAGTCTCGAGATCGTGGATTATAAGAGCGGACGGCTTTCGGTGTCGCAAGAGGATGTGGCTAACGATCTGGCGATGGGAATCTATCAGCTCATCATAAAGCGCCTGTATCCAGACACGCCGGTGCGCGCCACGATCTATTGCTTGAGATCCGGCCAATCGGCGACCGCCGAGCTGGCTTCCACTGAGCTAGAGGCTTGTGAGAAGGATGTGCGCACCATCGTTCAGGATATTATGGCGACCCATTTCAACTCCTTGAAACCGCAACTTCTACCCATTTGTGAGGAGTGCGACTTTCGGACACGGTGTGAGCGTTACTGGAAACAGAAAAAGCAGTGAGGAACTGGATATGAATCGTCCGGTGGTAACAGTTCAGTTCTCTGGGCAATTTAGGCAGCAGGCTTTTACCCCTATAGCAATAATCAACTCCCTCCCCCCTCGTGGGGGAGGGTTGGGGTGGGGGGCGACAAATGCTGCTAGAAAACATTCCCGTAGAACTGAACTCTTTCGTCCGGTGTTCAGGAGGGTTTAAATTGAGCTTATTGCGGTTTTGGCCGAGGATGCTCATTGCAACCGTTCTCATCGGATTGCTGGTGTGGTCGGTCAACGGTATCCAGTTCAGCACCAGCGAACTTATTTCCGGGATGCACAGCGCGGTTTCATACATGAAGCAGATGGTGCCTCCCGATCTCTCCATTTTAGGCTCTCAAGTTTGGCCTTCGCTATTGCTGACCATTCAGATGGCTTACGTGGGCACCGTGATCGGTTTCGTGCTCGCGCTGCCGTTCGGGTTCCTGGCCGCGCGCTCCACCGCCTTCAATCCGATCGTGAGCTCCAGCATAAAGATCGCGCTCAACGTCGCCCGCGCCGTTCCAACCATCATCTACGCGATCTTATTCGTTGAGATCGTGGGGTTGGGGCCGTTTCCAGGGGCGCTCGGCATTGGGGTGGCCTCCTTCGTGATGCTGGCAAAGCTGTTTGCGGAGGCGCTGGAGAGCCTTCAGCCCGGCCCGATAGAAGCGGTGAAGGCGGCAGGCGGCTCCACTTTACAAGTTTTCGCGTATGGAATGTGGCCGCAAGCGCTTCCCCAGTTCATCTCGGTCACCCTGTACGCCTGGGAGCTGAACCTGGCTGCCTCGTTCGTGCTGGGCATCGTCGGCGCCGGCGGCATCGGGCAAGATCTGCTCCAGAGCATCCACTACTTCCAGTGGCGGATCGTCAGCACCTACATGATCGTGATTGTCCTGCTGGTGCTGATCGCCGACGCGACAAGCTACCAAATCCGGAAAAGAGTCTCTTAGATCGGCGTTGAAAAACTAGTCGGATTCCGCCGCTTCGTCATTCCCGCAAAAGCGAGAATCCGATCCCCCGCCTTCCGCCAGTCGAGTATCTATCTGAAAATCCGAACACTTCGGAATCTTGTCATTGCGAGCGACCGCAGGGAGCGAAGCAATCCCTTCGGCAAAGAGGAGATTGCTTCGTCGCCGCTTCGCGGCTTCTCGCAATGACAAAAGAACATCAGCCTACCTGCCTACCAATGGGCGGTGAGCTGGATTCCCGCCATCCACTCCACTGGAGTGGAGCCATGCGGGAATGACGACCCGGGGGTATTACACTATTTTCCCACAACCACTTAAGCGGCCGGTTTCGTTTTACCCGCTTTAATTGAAGGAATTCGCTGAAGCAAAAGTGAATACAAATGCAATGAGCCATAAACAACAAGAAGCAAAAGTAGCATCCTATATTATGAAGCGGCTGCTGAATTTGCCGAGCAAAAAGGAGGATCATCGCGTTTGAAGCCACTGCTTACCGCCGCCCCGATTGATTACATGATTATGGCGACCTACTTCGCTTTCATGCTGATCATCGGCTTTGTCGTCAGCCGACACACCAAAACCAGCGAAGATTTTTTCTTGTCCGGCCGCCGGATTCCGGCCTGGGTGACCGGACTCGCTTTCATTTCCGCGAATTTAGGGGCGGTGGAGGTGCTCGGGATGGCCGCCTCGGGCTCCGAGTATGGAATGATGACCGCCCATTTTTACTGGGTCGGCGCCATTCCGGCCATGGTATTTTTAGGGATATTTATGATGCCGTTCTACTACGGCAGCAAGGTGCGCAGCGTGCCGGAATATCTCCAGAAACGTTACAATGAGCCGACCCGATTCATCAATGCGATCACCTTCGCGATTTCCACCATCGTGCTGTCCGGCGTTAACATGTACGCGATGGGGCTGGTTTTCCACGATTTAATCGGTTGGAACATCACCTTGAGCATCATTTTATCGGCCGGCATCGTCTTAATTTACACCGCGCTGGGCGGATTAACCTCCTCAATCTATAATGAAGTCCTGCAGTTCTTTCTGATCGTGCTGGGATTGACACCGCTGATCATCATCGGATTGATCGCCGCACACGGTTGGAGCGCTTTGCAAAATCATGTTCCCCATGCATTGCTGGTTACCTCTACCGCAAAAAAGCCGGTCTACATGAATGCCGCCCAGTGGCATTCCTTCTTCCACACATGGGCCGGCACCGCCACCGTCCATGGCAACCCGATGCACATCACCTGGCCCGGCATCGTGCTGGGGTTGGGGTTCGTGCTCTCTTTTGGGTACTGGTGCACCGATTTTCTGGTTGTGCAGCGGGCGCTGGCGGCCAACGATATGAACGCGGCCCGCCGGACCCCGCTCATTGCCGCCATACCGAAGACCTTGTTTCCTTTTTTGGTGATATTGCCGGGCTTGCTGGCGCTGCCCCTGATTAAGGGGCTGGGCACCCCGAACAATCCCACCCTTTCCTATAACAATGCGCTGCCGCTGTTGATGGCGCACTACTATCCGGCCGGAATGCTGGGCTTAGGGCTTACCGCGCTGCTGGCTTCGTTTATGTCGGGTATGGCCGGCAATGTCACCGCCTTCAACACCGTCTTCACCTACGACCTTTACAGCTCTTACATCAAGCCGGACATGCCGGACGAGCACTACCTTAAAATAGGGCGATTGGTGACCGTGGTTGGTGTGATCGTGAGCGTAGTGACTGCTTTCCTAGCTGCAGGCGCTCCCAGCATTATGGATTATATGCAGACCGTATTCGGGTTTGTGAACGCGCCGCTGCTGGCGACCTTCCTGTTCGGTATGTTTTGGAAGCGAACCACTCCCTGGGGCGGCTTTTGGGGATTGATCGCCGGAATGCTGGCCGCATTGACCCATTACTTATTGACGATAGATCACGTGCTTCATTTTTCAACCGATCAATCCGGCAATTTCTGGCGCGCTTTCGTTGCCTTCGCGGTCGGCGCCATTGTAACCTATCTGGTCAGCCTCGTGACTCAGCCGCTGCCCGATGAAAAGATGCGCGGACTGGTCTATCAATTAACTCCAAAGCCGGAGAGCGACAGCCATCTGAGCTGGTGGCGCCGGCCGGTGGTGCTTGGCGTCTTGATTTTAATTTTCGCGTTGGTCGTAAACATTCTCTTCTGGTAGGGTAATACGATGATGGATTTAAGGTTGCCGATCGGCATATTTTTCACCATAGTCGGCATCATGCTTTTCGTAGACGGCATCGTTCAGCATGTGATGGTGGATAATTTGAATATCCCCATCAACACGGATTGGGGCCTCTTCCTGCTTGCTTTCGGCCTTGTAATGGGGATTTTTGGGGTGATCGCTACCAAAAAGAACCGATGATCGAGGTACAAGGATGACGGCGAGATGCGGCATAGCCGCCGCTTGGTGGCGCTATGCCGCGTGCCGCCGCTTTAAGATATCTCTGAAGCGTCTTTTCGGGACTGGGCCGTCTTGGGCTCCCTCGATTGATGTATCGTGAGCCGTGCCCAGCAATTCGATCAAGTCATTTCGTTCAAACCGGAGCTGCTGCCCCAACCGTTTTGAGGGAATCCGCCCGGCTGCCGCCCATCGCCGCAACGTACCGACCGATATTCGAATATATCCGGCCGCCTCACGAGTGGTCATCACTTCCGGCGCACAGATCAACGACCGGGCGCTGGCGGTAAAGGTGGGTGGGTCGGTGGTTAAATCCACGTACAGGTCGAAATGCAGCGCGCTCGAGGATTCCGCCAGTCCAGCCGGCAGCTCCTTCAAGGGAATCACCGTCACCGATTGCTGCTCGATCTTATAGGAGGTGGGGCCGATCGGTTCCTCGTAAGTGGATAAGGGTTCATCGGAACGCAGAGCTTTTCGGCGCTCTTCCACTATCTTTTCGTGCACGAGCGAAGCCTTCATCGTGGCTGAGAGATAGGGCTGATCGGCGAAAAGGTCATCCAGTTTCTTTCGTCTGGCTTCCGTAAGATGGTTAATGATTTGCATCGTTAAGCCGCCTTTGCTAAGCGGGGATGGCGGCCCGCCAGGTCTCGATAAGCCTGCTCCGCGTGATCGGGTTCAATCTGGGTTGAATCGCGTAGAAATGCCTCTTTCATCGCCCCTTCAGCGATCGTGATGATGTCGCGCGGTATTCCTCGACTGTAATGTTGGATGGTGCGAACCGTATCGGCCGAACAGATGACGAACGGATCGTTTGAACCGGCCACTCGAAAGCGATGCAGCAACATCGCATCCGTCTCTTCTACGCTGAAAGGCAACAACGTGGCCACTGATGCGATACGACTGCGCAGCGCGGGATAGTAGTTTAACTTGTTGTCAATGTTGAGCTGAGCCGATAAAACAATTTGAAGAAGAATGCGCTCCCGCGTCTCTAAGTTTAAGAGGTCCCGGAAAACTGTCATTGCCCGCGCATGAATGGATTGGGCTTCGTCCACAAACAAGACGATGGTCTTGTCTTCCTCCACCACCTTCGCCAAGAGCCAGTTTTCAAGCGTGCTGACCATGGCTCGGGTGGATTGGGCTGGTTCCAGTCCAAAGGCTGACAGCACTTCACTTAACAGCGCCCGTGGTCCATTGATGGTCGCCGTATTTTGAAGCTTGGCGCAGACCCAGCCGAACTGCTGGGGCCAAACGTTCATCAAATATTCGATAAGAAACGATTTGCCCTGGCCGACGTCGCCTCGCAGCAGAGCTAACCCGCCGTGTTCCTCGACCGTCCACCGCGCCCGGATCACCGCCTCTTTGTGTTGGGTTGAGAGATAGAGCCACTTGGGATCGTGATTTCGAACAAAGGGGCTCTCCTTCAAGCCGAAATGGCTCACATATTCAGTTGGCATTCGTAAACCTCCTACCGCCGCACGTCACACCCGCACATCCCATTGTTAAAATGACCGGTGCTCATCCTTCCGCACCGCACCCGATACATGGGATTTATGCCATATTCCGCGCTTCGACTAGCTGGTAAATTTAACAGATAGGAGATATTATTCGGACGGGCCGTGGTAAAATGAAGATGGATTAAATTAATTTCAGGGAGCGCGCTTCGATGGACTGGGGTTTTCGATTGGATTGGTCCCGCTTATTTCGTGATCGAAGGCCGACTATATCGGAGGAAGAACTGCGCAAGATCGCGACCCGTCGGCTATGGCGCTACATTGCCGAAAATCGCTCTGATCCCGATATCTGCCAAATTTGCAGCCGCTTTTTACAGGGTAGGCCGTTAACCGAGCAGGAGAAATCACACGTTGATGAGGAGCTTCAGTATCAGATGAATCGCATCCTGGAAGAGACCGGTCGGCGGGTGATTCCGGCCAACAACGGCTCTGCTCCTGAAGACCGCCACTTCCCCGTTTCATCCGCTTAACGAGACCTGCCGCTCTCCGATTTGACTGCCGCAGCCAGCCCGCCTGGCAAACCGATGGATCCTCGGATTGTAACCTATTCTCGTAAGCGAAAGAGCTCATTTGTGGAGCCCCAGAGGAGACTCGAACTCCTGACCTACGCATTACAAGTGCGTTGCTCTACCAACTGAGCTACTGAGGCGACCTGGATTACCAAGCGTATATATAATATACCGCGAATTAAGGGAGTCTTCCAATACGACGGCAGACTGATAACCACGCTGGTTGAATCCAAGTACGGCATAAGAGTTGAATTGCCAGGGGCACCGATACTGCGGGGCCAAAGTTAAAAGGGGAGTGCTGGTTTTGGTAGCAATAGCGTTTGAGTATGATCGCTCAAACTCCACCACAAGTTGACATTTTTCTATCTTGATGACTATAATTCCACCATGCGAAGCACGAAAACGGCCGGAAAGAAACGAATAACGAGACGTCGTCGGCGCAGCGCTATCAAATCATTCTTACTATATGGCTTGCTTGCTTTTCTAACGCTGATTGCCATCGGCATTCTGTACGTAATCGTTCTGTTTGTGCAAATCTCCAAGTCACTCCCCACCATCGATGAGATCGCTAATTTTACGCCCCGTACCGGCACGAAAATCATCTCCAGCGATGGGGTACTGCTGGGAACCGTTTCAAACATCAATCGCCAGCCGGTTCAGCTCAATTTGATATCTCCCAACTTGAAAAAGGCAACTCTGGCGGTTGAGGATAGT
>JAKBZR010000126.1 GCA_021842405.1 bacterium | reverse complement strand
CGTAAATCGGTGCAGTAGGCGATCCCCCTCTCCGTTTCGGAGAGGGGGATGGGGGGTGAGGTGGGCAACGTAAAAATTATTTATTCCCATAAAGCTGAACTCTTACTCCTAATGAACTGCTCACCACACAAAATGGGGTAATCTAAGAGGTGAAACTTACATCATTTGTTTTGATGTTGTGGACTGGCTCATCTTTGCCGAGACTATTGCCCTATCCGGCTGGCAATTTATTTCCCACTCTAAAATAGGATCCGCTCCTGAGAATTATGAAAGATACTCTTGCTCACGAGGCATCAGTTTCCAAAACGGCCCTGATGATTAACCTCGGTTGCCCGAAAAACGAGGTTGATGCGGAGGAGATGTTGGGTGTGCTGGCGGAGCGGGGGTATACTATATGTGCGGATGAAGATGGCGCCGATGTGGTGGTGGTCAACACCTGTGGATTCATTCAGTCGGCGAAGGAAGAGGCGATTGAGGCCGTTCTACGTGCGGTGGAGCGGAAGCGCGCCGGCAGATACGGGCGCGTTATCGTGACGGGTTGTCTCAGTCAGCGATATGGGTTCGACTTGGCGAAAGAGCTTCCAGAGGTGGACGCTTTTCTGGGAGCCGGCCAGATGGGATGTATCGCCGACGTGGCTGATCACGTGCTGAACGGGGAGGGTTTGATTTTCCAGGTTCAGCCCCAAGCGCATCACCGCTGGCTCACTCATGTCAACCGGGTGCGGGCGGGTGCTCCCTGGAGTGCCTACCTAAAGATTTCGGAGGGTTGCGACCATACCTGCACCTTTTGCGCGATCCCAGTGATGCGGGGGCGGCATCAAAGCAAACCGCTCGCGCGAGTGATCGAGGAAGCGAGGCGGCTGTGCGAAGAGGGTGCCCGCGAAATCAATCTGATCGCTCAGGATTCCACCCAATACGGGCTTGATATTTACCAGCGGGTTATGCTGCCGGAGCTGCTGAGACGGCTTTCCGAGATCGAAGAGGTGCGGTGGCTGCGGCTCTTTTACTGCTATCCGTCGCGATTGACCGATGAGGTCATTGAGGCGATTGCCGGTTTGCCGAAGGTTTGTGCCTATATTGACATGCCGCTGCAGCATTCGGATGATGAGTTGCTGCGCCGAATGCGGAGGGCGGGCAACGCGGAATCCTATCGAAAGCTGATTGAGAAGTTGAGAACAGCCATACCGGATGTGGCGCTTCGCACGACCTTTATTGTCGGCTTTCCGGGAGAATCGATCGCTCAGTTCCAGCGCTTGATTGATTTTATCAATGAGATTCGGTTCGATCACGTGGGGGTTTTTGAGTATTCAGCGGAGGAAGGAACTTTCGCCGCAAATTTAGCGAATACCGTATCCGCCCACGAGAAGCGGCAGCGGCGCAATGAGCTGATGAAGCTCCAGCAGGGAATATCGTTAAAAAAGAATCAGGAATGGATGGGCCGCACGCTGACGGTATTGATCGAGGGATGTGGGGGTCCGCCTTACCTCCGATCGGCGAAGGGCAACTCATGGCGGCGGGGGCGCACGTTTCGAGATGCACCGGAGGTGGATGGACTAACCTTCGTGCGTAACTGCGACGCAGAGCCGGGCGAGATGGTGCTGGTTAAGATCACCGGCGCCACCGCGTATGACCTTATCGGCGAACCGGACCGCAGGCAGGTTAAGGATTAAATCTGAAATTTCGGAACCATTTATTATCGAGCGGCGCGAATGCGTCTCACAATACAGAATCAAAAGGGAGGTTCTTTTGGCTGCAGTCACCAAAATTAAACCGCGAGAGCTGCCGGCAGAGCGTTATGCGGCTGACCTGATGTATCAGGCGCTGCTGGAGATCGGTGATTCGGCTCGCGCCTCAGAGTTGGCAAGGCAGATCGGAAGGCCGGATGTAGACCTTCACCTGGTCCGAGTCGTTGCGGCAACCAGCGACCGATTTGTATTTGCGGAGCGAAAGTGCACCCTGCAAAGTCGCCAACTCGACCCGCAGCACTCCTTTGAGCGTAATGTTTTTGACACCATCCAGGCATACGGGCGCCCAATTCCGTTTCACTGGTTGTGCCGGGAGCTCTCAATGGTCTACAACCGGTCAGTGGAAAGCCTTTCGCCCGCATTAAAGCGCATTCTAGCGGATGCCGAGCGTTTCTTCTGGGTTTCCAGAGAGTTGATAGGCTTGACCTCATGGCTGCTGGACGCTTCGGCCGGCAATCGAGAGGACATCTTGTTCGACAATTTCTTGGAATCGGAGATGGTGACACCGCTGGAAAAGCTGAATCGCACCGTTTCAATACAGGGTGGCGAAAATGCAGCCGAATTTTTGGATAGCATAGGGCGACCGGTCAGCACTCGCGTTTTACAATATATCATTTGGAAAAGTTCGCCGCAACAATATGACCCGATAGCAACCTTTCAAAAGCTATGGACAAATTCACAAATCACCTTGATTTCGGAAGCAGGTTGGTGCGGTCCGAAAGCGCGAGATGAGATGACCGGTGAATTTTCGGTCATTGCTCAAAAGAGCATTCCCGAAGATGCCGAGCTGGGCAAGCATCCCGAGCTGAACCAACCGCTCGTCATCAACGATGAAGAGATGGAAAAGGTGATGAAAGCGGTCCTTGACAGTGACACGGTAAGCCGCGCCTCCAATCTCTTGGAAGAGGTCTTTGAGGTTACACCAGTTGACCTGACCTATCAAGATGATTTACGCACGGTGACCAGCGCGCTGAGGAACCGACCGGACGTCGTTTGGCTGGGCGCCGATCGATTCCTGCCGGTTGGAGCGATTCCGGCATACGTGGAGAGCATCCCTGAAACGCTCCGCATCCCATCGCTTGATTTTGTGGATAGCGAGGGGAATCCGCTTGATCGCTTGATCGAGGAAGAAGGGTTTGACGGCAGCCTCCGCAACGATATTGCCACTATATACACCCAAGACGTGCAAGACGAGGAAGAGCCGCCGCTGGTACCGGATTCTCCACCCGCCACCGTCCGCTGTATATTGAAATACCACCATAAAGAGATCGGAACACTGCCGCTGTCGCTCTTACCTTACGGCTACTTCCCGCTGGAACCCAATATCCTTCAGGTGCGCATTCAAGTGCAGGGGGGTATCGGGATGGATGTGTGGATCAACAACACCACCCGTTTGGCTTACGGCCTGCTGGACTGGTACTACTCGATCCCGGTGGATAGCGGGGCCGTCTTTTATCTGGATCGGCTTGAGCCGGACTACTATGAGATCAAATACATGGACGAGACCGAGCCGAACATGTTTATCAGCCGAAACCGACTGGACGAGTTGATCGAGCTTCACCACCGCGCTCAGGAAGAGGAGCTCTCGATGTTCGACATCATTCGGGAGATCATGGAGCACTACCGTCGCGGAATGGAGTTCCTGACACTGCACACTGAGGCCAACGTAGTGCGCCGAGTCTCCCGGCGGATGATCGCTTCGCTGCTCTCTTCCTACCACTGCTTCTTCCAGCGTTCCGGCGTTTGGGTATACGATTCGAAAAAACTGTCGCAAGGTTTCGATCGCAGCAAGCGGAAATACCTCAAGAAGTAATGAACTTCACGCAGCACGAATTGTGGTACAGCCGATCGAGAGGGATGGCTCGATGACGGTTCGAGTTCGTTATCCGCCCAGTCCGACCGGAGCGCAGCATATCGGCAACGTTCGAACCGCCATATTGAACTGGCTTTTCGCCAAAAAAATGGGGGGGCGGTTTATCTTGCGGCTGGAAGATACCGACCGCGATCCATCTCGTTACCGTCCGGATGTCATCCCTGATATCCTCTCCAACCTTCGATTCCTGGGCATCGAACCGGATGAAGATTGGGAAAAAGGCGGGCCGGTCGGTCCCTATATTCAGTCTGAACGGCTACCTCTCTATCAAAAAGCGGCTGAAGAGTTGATCGAGAGCGGGAAAGCGTATCGCTGTTACTGCACGCCGGAGCGGATTGCAGCGCTAAGAGCCGGGCAACAACAGCGTGGGGAACCGACCGGCTATGACCGCCGCTGCCGTTACCTCACCAGCCCCGAGATGGACAAACTCAGTGCCCAGCCATTCGTGGTGCGGCTGGCGGTTCCTCTGGAGGGGCAGACCCTCTATCATGACGAGGTTCACGGCGATATTTCGGTCGAAAACAACGCACTCGATGATCAGGTGTTGTTGAAGTCGAACGGCTGGCCGACCTATCACCTGGCCAACGTGGTGGATGACCACTCCATGTCAATTACGCACGTGATCCGGGGCGAAGATTGGCTGCCCAGCACGCCAAAGCACGTACTGCTCTACCAGGCTTTTGGTTGGGAGACGCCGAAATGGGTGCACGCCCCGCTGATACTCGGAACCGATCACAAAAAGCTCTCGAAGCGTCACGGCGATACCGAGTTTGCCGAATACATCCGTAGGGGCTACCTTCCGGAGGCACTGATGAACTTCCTGGCTCTATTGGGATGGTCTCCCGGAGAGGATCAAGAGCTCTATTCGGTGGGAGATCTCATTGATCGGTTTTCGTTGGAAGGAATTACGCCTCACCCGGCCATCTTTGATGCGAACAAGCTGCTCTGGATGAACGGAGAGTACATTCGGAAGTCATCTCCGACCCGGATTGTAGATTTATCAATCCCCTACTTGCAGGAGGCAAGCTTGATTAAGACCGAAGAGGATATCGAGTTAGCTGAAAGGGTGGTGCCGCTCGTTACGGATCGAATGAAGACGCTGGAAGAGGTGGCGCCGCTGACTGACTTTTTCTTCGGAGATATGCCGAAATACGATTCCAAAGCGGTTGAAAAGTGGTTGAAGTCGTCTGATGATGGAGTAACACTGGCTAAGATACTTCCTCGGTTGGAGGGCATCGCTGCCGATCAGTTCACCGTCAATCTCATCGAGGCGGCCGTTCGGTCGGGCATTGAGGAGCTGGGAGTGCCCAGTCCGCAGGTCATCCATCCGTTGAGAGTTGCATTGACCGGTCGCACGGTGGGACCGGGCCTGTTTGAAACGATGGCGGCGATGGGGAAAGAGAAGGTTTTATATCGTTTGAAGGCAATTATCGCGAAGGAGCATTGATTTGCCGGAAATAATTGATATCAACACCATGTTCGGCCCGTTGCCGATCGCGCCCTCCGATCTCTCGATCGAGGGGTTACTGAGCCAGATGCGGCGCCACCAGATCAGTCTGAGTTGCACCATATCTACCATCGGGCTGCAACTTGATCATAACTCCGGCAACGCAGCGACCCGCGCCGCCGCCGCCGAAAGCAAGGAGCTGATACCGGTTGCCACCATCAATCCTCTACGCTATATGTCCAACGATGACACAATATCTTCGCTGAAAACGAACGGCTTCAAGATGGTCCGCTTTTTCCCAAGGATGCAGGGCTGGCCGATCCAATTTGCTCCTTTCGTCATGTTGGGTCACGGGGTAGCCACCGCCAATCTTCCTCTGATGATCGAGACAGGCGTTCCCGGTGCCGCAACCGAGCTTCTCAACGCACTCGGCGATTACGCGGGCGCCATCATCCTCACCGGGGTGGATAGTCAAGTATTGGCCGAAGCGCTGGTCTTAATGACGCGGCATGCCAACATCTATTTGGAGACATCCGGACTCATCGCAACCGGAGCAATTGCTCTTGCTGCATCTCAGGTTGGCACCGAGCGCCTCCTTTTTGGGTCGGGCGCGCCGATGCGGCCGGTAGCCTGCGGCCTGAATTTGGTTCGAGCGGCCGGACTGGCGGCCGAAGATGAGGTCGCTCTTTTAGGTGGTAATGCAAGGCGACTGTTAAAGCTATAGTTTAGGAAGGCGGCATTGATGGGAACAATTGATATTCACGGCTATTTCGGCAACAGCCCGATACCAGGCCAGGCCGCCAATCGTGCCCAGGTGAGCGACCTTTTGAAAGCGCGGGGGGTGGAGCGCGCCTGCCTCTTTTCCGCTCACGCCATCTCAGTGGATCCGCTGGCCGGCAACCGCATGATAAGCGCGATCACCGATTCCAGCGATTCCCTCTACGGTGTGTTGGTCGCGCACACCAACCGTCCTGAACCCTCCATACAAGCGATTCGGGAGATGATGGGCAGTCGGCAGTTCGTTGGATTAGCGCTGACCAGCGCCGAGCCGGACCGCTCGATTTCCCGCTCTTCAGCGGAGGACATCTTACAGGCCCATCGCCGTTACGGTAAACCGCTTTTTCTCTACGCGCCCCACTTTCAGGCGGTGCGCCAGATTGCTGAGATCGCGACCGCCTATCCCATGCTGAGGATCGTTGTACTGGGAATGGGAGGGAACGACTGGCGTCAGGCGGCCGAAGTGGCTCACCGCATCACCAATCTCTATCTCGAAACTTCCGGTGTGCTGGATTGCTCAAAAATCCCTTATGCCGTGAGTCAGCTCGGCGCTCACCGCATACTGTTCGGCAGCGGCTTCCCGCACACCGATACGGTTGCCGCGATGGGGTTGATCGAGGACAGCGGCCTCTCAGAAGCGGACCGAAAGCAGATACTAAGCCTCAACGCGCAGAAGCTGTTCGGCTGGTCTGAAGCGGTAAGAGAAGAGGGCGAAACGAGTTAACGCGCAGTCCGGCGGCAGTTTTTAAGACTAGAGATGGCCAATACAGCTATTCATCGTCGGTCGAATAATATAATCGGTGCACTTTATAATCATCGAAAAACTTGACGCATTCATTGCGGCTCATGTTCGAAACACTTGCGTTGAATTTTGCTTCTTGTCGCACGGTCTTCAACACGATTCCGCAATATAGAATGACGAATAGAAATGCACACACCGCTGCGTAATTGCGAAGCCCCTTGACCAATCCTACCGAAATTGGAATTTTCCAGGATGCGCCAATAAGATAGCCGGCAACGAATAGAAACATGAAGATTAGTAATGGAACGTCTAGCAGCTTTCCTATCAAGCTGGCATCCAACTCTGAAAAAAGTATGTTATGGTACCAAGATTGAACCCCGTTAAAAGGATTATCCATAAACCATTCGATCAAGAACAATGAAACGGCGATCCCGATAACTGTGGCAATAATCGGCGCATGCACTTTCATAAACCAGGGCGACGCGCGTACCTTCATTAAGCGGGCGATTCCCCATGTAATTATGGTTATCAACGAGGCCAACAGCTCTATGGCCCCGATTATTATCGTCAACAATAACAAAATCACGACGACGATGATTTCTAAATGCAACATCTCACTTAATATTAGTAACGATAGTGAGCCAATAATCAATGCAGTTGCTCCGGTGATGATCCCCCACAAAGAGTTGGATTTTATCGTTTTGTTTTGCTGGATGTGCTGAGTTTTGGATAAAAGGCTGCCGAGAATTGCCAGTAAAATCAAGACGATAATGACTTTTATAAATATAATTCCCAGCCGCCAGTAATCGGTCAGCACTATCAGGTGATTCAGACCGGTATCATCACCTGATACAAACTGAAGCTTTCTGGTTTTGGCAATAGCCCTTTGGTCGGCGTCAATCTCATTGGATACCCATTGGGCCTCTTGGGGGTGGCCAATTTGACGGAGATAGGCCAGGAAGTGTGCTTCAGACCATTTTTTCTTTACCGGCGCCTTTGATCCGGAAGTGGCGTTATTTATCATTTCACCACCGGGTTGCTGAAATGCGATATGAGTGATTGCACAACTTATATTTCTGGTATTGAAGAGCCTGTCCTACAAATAGGTTAACGGTTGGTATTTTTTTGATCGGTAAAGTTGATGAACAAGGGGTTATTTTTGAAAAATGATCATAAGATCGATG
>JAKBZR010000030.1 GCA_021842405.1 bacterium | reverse complement strand
GGATGATCCTAGCCCTCAATACCAACCGTTGCTCGGTAGAACCTGACCGTATCCAGCTTTCCAAGGTTCGGCGATCGTCTTCCGACATCTTAATAACGGTAGCTTGGCGTGACATACCAATAGTATAATATATATGATGAACTTATGCAACTTAGTACTAGATCATATCCGCGTGTATCAGCCATCGTATACTCCCCCTCCTTAATTAAACCCACAACATCCCTATTTTTGCAATTCTAATTTTCTGCTGGCATCACTACCGATTACTCACCCTCATCACCGTCAACTCCTCAAACCCCTCCGGCTGCAGATTCTCGAACTCCGACTGCGGCACCTTCAGATAACGCCAATCGGTTCCGGTCAGTAGCGTGGCGTTCTCACACCATATCTGCGCCGCCCGGTCTTTATGCGTCACGTCTATATCCTCACGACCCTTCGTTTCCAGCAGGAAGCGTGTGCCGTCTGATAGTACCGCCACAAAGTCCGGCCAGTAGTAGCGCAGGTTGGCAGCCGCATCGGTGTACTCAATTGCAAAGTTAAACTGCGAGGGCAGCTTGGCGAACGCCTCCACTTCGGGTGATCGCTCCAAGAATTGAGCGAACCGCCGCTCGAAGTCGTTATCGCAAGCGACCAAATTAAACACGGTCTTAACTGCTTTGAGGGTTGGACGCGAGAAGGGAAACGGCGGCGTCTCCGATAGGCAACGGCCCTCGCTCACCAGTTGAGGCGTCAGCTCATCCACCACCAATGGCCGAAGCGCCGAAGCGAAGGTCTTCACCGTGACATACCGCGCCACGTTACTGGAGATCGCCTTGATCATGTCCGGGCTATCCAGCGAAACCGGCTCCCCGAAGGCTTTGGCTTCCAGAAACTCCCTCACCTTGGGAACCAGCGCCGCAAATTGAGAGGGCAGCTTCACGTCCTGGGCGATCCGCTTCGCCAGGTAAGAGATCACCTCCTGCGCCGTTTGCGGCTCCGGGATCGTGTAATCGCGCTCGATCTGCTTCTGAAGCGTGATAATATCGTATCCCTCGTAATGGAACTGCTGGGCGGCCAGGTCGCCCTCTTTCTTCGGCAGAGGATGCTCCAAGGCCGGAAGCTCCAAGCCTGCGATTACCTCGGCCAGCGTCTTCTTTCGAGCCAAAATGGGGCTGAGAACCGGTATTGCAATATCTTTATCCCGCTTTTCCGGGTCGGGCATAATCGTGACGATCTCCAGCTTGTCTTTGCCGACCTCGAAGGTCTCAAGCTGAAGCTCCTCCTCCCGCTCCAACTGCTCCACAAACTCGATAAACTTCCGGTTGCCGATCACGTCCACCCGCTCTACATAACCGAGACCCATATCACGGAACATCAGGCGCAGGCCGCGACCGATCGTCTGCTCCGGCAGGATGTTCGCCTTTGAGGAGTAGGGCCGCAGCCCGACAATCACGGTGACATTCTGCACGTCCCAGCCCTCCCGCAGCATCAGCACGCTGACGATGGCGTTGACCGGACTTTCGGCCTCATCCACCTTCCGCGCAACTTCTCTGGCCTTCTCCACGTCTTTCTTGGAAACGTTTCCGGTATTATCGGTGTGAATGACGAGCAGCTTATCGTCGCCGAACTCATCGGGGTACTTGGTGCGCAGGTAGTCGCCCACGTCATCCGCCTCGGCGGTGTCGTTCATCATCACAAACAGGATCGGCCTTTTCTTGAGCCGGGCAAGCTGCTGCCGATACTCCCGCCAACGCTCCACCCCGGCGGTCAAATACGCCTGATACTTGACGCTTGCATAATCAGAGGGTCGCTCCCGTATGCCGGTCGTGATTCCCTTCATCGGGCGCTTTACGATGTTGTCTATGATGGCCTGCTTGAGCGGGTAGTCGTAGACCGTCCAGGTAAAGAGCGCCCCTTTGCTATGGCGGGGCGTGGCGGTGAAGTCCAACTGAATGACCGAGCCGGCGTCCAGCGAGCCGTTCAGATTGCGGATAAACTCGTTCCACTTCAGCTTCTCGTCGTGGGTGTGGTGGGCCTCGTCATTGATCACCAGGCAGGGGCCGTTGCGGGCGGCAATCCGCTTATCGAAATCCTCCACCTCAACCGGCTGGGCGGGCGGCTTGGGGCCTAAAACGGCGGTCATCTCCTCCGGCTCCTCTTCATCGGCGGCGCCGTTTCGCTCGTGGAGCTGCTGGATGTTGGTCAGGTAGAGGGCGCCGATTGAGCCGGATCGCTCGCCCTCTCCGCGCATGTAGCAATCGAAGTCCCAGTAGACCTGAAGCTCTTGGGGGATCACCGGGTCGGACTTAAAGATGCGGCCGCCCTCGAAATCGCTTCGGAGCCGCTCGAATACGATGACGTTGGGCGCCAGGATCAGGAAGGTCTTCGCGTAATCCGGCCTGCCCGCCGCCGCGTTAAAGTACTGCCAGGCGATAGCCAACGCCATCACTTTCGTTTTGCCGCTGCCGGTGGCCATCTTAATGCAGTAGCGGGCGAAATCATCGTATTGCAGCAGGCGCAGATCGGGGCGATCGGCATAGCTTTCCAACAACTCTTTCTGGCGCCGAACCTTCACGACTTCGTAAAGGTAGATCAGGGTTTCAATGGCCTCGCGCTGGGAGGTGTGATATTCAAACCGGCGTCCATTCGGTAGGCGGTGATCGGTATAAAACCAGTGGTTGAGAAGCAGGCGGGTGGTATCGGTGACGCCCTTGTACCTGCCCTCCCGCCATTGATTGACGGCCAGGCGAATGGCGGGTACGCAAGGGGCGGTGTTGGTTTTGACCTTAAAAAGGTCTGACTGATCGGGGTTCGTGGGTTTTGATTTCAGGCGTGCCATATACCTTCCCTTCAGCAGGCCCAGCTAAGCATGTCATCGCGCGTGCGGCGAACGAAAGCCGATGGTACGCCGCGGTTTTTCGGGTGGCCTCATCAGTTCCCGAATCGCATCGAAAACGACTTTGAATTGCGCATCATAATTCTTTTCCATCTCATCCAGGCGTCGGGCCAAGTTTCGATGCGAGGCCAGCATCTCCCTCAATTTGACAAAAGCACGCATAATAGCAATGTTTACCTGGATAGCGCGCTCGCTGCGGAGCACACTCGAAAGCATTGCCACGCCCTGCTCGGTAAAGGCGAGGGCGTTATAGCGGCGTCCGCCCCGCCCTCCCTTTGAGGTCACAATCTGTGACCTCAAAACCGCGGACTCTTCGTTAGTAAGTTGAAACATAAAATCTTCGGGAAAGCGACTGATGTTTCTCCTCACCGCCTGGTTGAGGACTTTTGTTTCAACGCCATAGAGCTCGGCGAGGTCCGCATCCAGCATCACCTTTTGTGCGCGGATCAGCAGGATGCGGCGCTCAATCCGCTCCGGTGCAATCGTGATGTCTGAGGTTGCAGTTTGTGACCTCAAAATCTCGGAATCATCGCCGGTGGGAGACATCAGGATGCGATTTCCAGTGTGGTCACGCTCACTAGCTCCGGTACCTCGATCTTTTCTCTTTTCGCCCTCCGGTCTTGAATATGCAGCGCAACCGCATCCTTGATGTTGGCGAGCGCCTCCTCGTAGGTGGCTCCTTGCGTGTAGCAGCCCTGTAAAGCCGGGCATTCCGCATAATAGCCGTATTTGTCTTTCTCGATAATAATCGGCATCGTGTATTTCTTCATGCTATCCTATATTTTTACGGTTCGGTTACCCGTCACCTGTGTTGTTCTTCAAGGTACTCCCGGTACCGAAGCTGGGGTATATTGGATGCTCTTTGATACGGGTCGGTATGTATTTCTTGAATATATACTTTACTACTTCTGACGAATCGGGACATTCTTTTCTATATTCCGACATTGATTTGGAATTGGATGGAATTATTGTCCATTGAATTGTATTATCATTAGGGAGAAGGCATATCCCCTCCACCAAAATGGTACTGGAGTCACCATTTTCTCTGAGTACAACGTCGAAACTGGCTCGTTGCCATGAATCTCGGTTCTCACAGTGCGCCTTGACCTCTTCTTCAGTCGGTCGTTTCAGTCCGAGCATGTCCAACAGTTCATCTAAGAGTTTTATATCCTTATCGCCATGGGTCATTCCGGTAAGCACATCCCATTCTACCTGTTGCTCTAGGACGTCAGAGCGAAAGTTATCACTCTGTTTGAAAGCCTTCTCCAGATAATCCATCGCGCTCATCGGCTCCTTCCGCAAGGCGATGGTGCGCGCCTTCGCATATTCGGGATGCCCAGGGTCATGAGTGCCTTTTGCTTTAAACGCTTCATCCGCCCAATACTCCGCCAAGCATATTAATCGCTCGATCTGCTCAGGCGGTATTGGCTCCCCGAATAAACCACCACGTCTTGTTTTCGTCTCGAAACAAAAATACCTACTCGTATATGCGGCGGCATTTGGAATTTCCGGCCAGTGTTTCAAGGCGATCTTCACCCTTTGATCTACTTCATCGTCATTTAAACCTGGTCGTAGCCAAGCCTGTAGGTAAGCTCCCATCCCATGGATTGCACTATTAATATTTTTTCTAATTTCTTTCTGAAATACGACCATTTCTAATTCCAACGCACCCTGCACTTTATCTTCAAGAAAAGCCCATTGGATTGCGAATACGACTGCAATACTGATTCCCAGCAACGCGGCGAGTAATCCGCAGACCGTTGCGATCAAGCCAGCGACTCCCTCAGTTGATACTACGCGCATAAAACCGTGACGATAAGGAGTTACGAGAATAACGATGGCTGCACCTATTATGCCACCCACAATGCTATACCATAGTTGGATAAAGATTTGATGCCAGTCACATATTTTCTTGCTTCGCATAATTACCCCACCCTCACTTTCAGCGCTTTGGTGGTGTCGTTGCCCAATATATCAATCACCTTCACCACCACCGTGTACTCGCCCGGCGCTTCATAGGTGTGCGCAACCTGCTTTTGCAGATCGTTGCTCTTGCGGGTGCGGTAGGACTGCCATTCATTGTGAAAGGTATCGCTCCGGTTATCCCAGTCCACCGCCCAGTAGTCAATCCATTGCGACCAATGGGTGATCGCCTGCTGCACATCAGCCGGCACGTCGTCCACCGGTATCACGAAGTCGGTCAGCTTCAGGGTGACGGCCCGGCCCTGGATAACGGGTTCCACCGAGAGCGCCGCCAACTCGAAAAAGCGAATGTCGCCCTGCTCCACCGCCCGCTTCTCCAGCACTTCGCGGGGGATGCGCAGGAACCGCATCTCGATCTTGGCGCGCTGAGCCTGCTGGCGGGCGACCTCGTTCAGCTCAAAGGCGAAGTCCCAGCCCAATACATCAATTCCGGTAGTGGAAGGGGCGCTCTCGCCGGAACCCATCGCACGGCGGAACTCAACCGCGATGTTGGTCACATCGCCGGCGCTGACCGGGCTATCCACCGCGCCGACGTGCACCATCCTTCCATTCTTCAGCCCGTGCAGCCAGGCGTATCCGTTGAGGGGGCGGGCGTGATAGAGGTCGAGGATGAAGCGGCGGTAGGCAAGGATGGTGGCGTCCGCCTGCTCGCCGAACTCCGCCTTTTGCCAGAGTTGCCGCTCGTACTTACCGAGGTTTTGCACCACGAAGGGGCGCACGTTGGGTATGCCGAGCAGCCGCTTGCGGGTGGTATGGATCGCGAAGCGGCCCAGGTCGCAGGTGATCCAGCGGCGGTTGAGCTTTTCGGCAACGGCGGCGGTGGTGCCGGAGCCGCAGTTGTGGACGGCGCAGACATCGGTCACATAGGAGTGAGATCCCTCTATTTGCAGGTCGTAGACTTCTTCATCCGTTTCCGTGGATTCTATGGCTACTAGACGGCGTGGATGTAGCACCCCCCCTTGATCCCCCCCGCAAGCGGGGGGTGTGGATGGCGAAGCGGCCCAGGTCGCAGGCGATCCAGCGGCGGTTGAGCTTCTCGGCGACGGCGGCAGATGTAGCACCCCCCCTTGATCCCCCCCGCAAGCGGGGGGGAGATGGTTGGCGCCCTCCCCGCTTGCGGGGAGGGATGGGGTGGGGGTCAATTCGTAAACGACGTCTCCCGGCTGCAAATTGCCCGCGAATCGCCATTGCTTATCGGGTAAATCTTCCAGCACCCGTTCAAGACAAGCAGCAGCGATCGTTTTTGCGACTTTATCGCAATTCCCCATCACCTCGCGCGCCGTAAAACGAAGCACTTGTAGGCCAAGACCCTGCATAAAAGCGTCGCGCTCCCGATCGTAATTGGCCGCCTCTGCGTTTTCGTGCGCTATTGCTCCATCCACCTCAACGACCAGCCCAGCTTGGCGCGCATAAAAGTCGGCAATGTAGGGGCCGATGGGATGTTGTCTTCGAAATTTCACTCCTGCGCCATCGGAACGAAGATATTCCCATACTCGTCTTTCAGGCGGGGTCATTCCACGACGCATACCGCGGGCATGGCTGAAATGATCATCCGGAACTCCGGGCCACTCTCCCTTCTCACTCAGTGCGGCCACGCGGCGATTGGCCAGCACGCGATGATCGGGGGTGACCCAAAGAAGCTGCTCGCTCCCTTCGCGCCGAATGCCTAACATTCGCCCTCGATAGCGCCGACGATAGATGCCGACAACCCGATGGCATCGGCCGTCGTGGGTGAGCACCCAATCTCCCGGCTGAAGATTTTCAATTGGAGTAGACCCCACCCCAACCCGTTGAGATACCCCAGCAGGCGCTCCCGCTGGCATATCAGGAGTAGACCCCTCCCCAACCCGTTGAGATGCCCCAGCAGGCGCTCCCGCTGGCATATCAGGAGTAGACCCCTCCCCAACCCGTTGAGATGCCCCAGCAGGCGCTCCCGCTGGCATATCAGGAGTGGACCCCACCCCAACCCTCCCCGTAAACGGGGAGGGAGTTCTCCCCCCGTTTACGGGGGGATTAAGGGGGGTCAGTACCTTTGTGCCTTTTCTCACGCAGAAGCAATCCAGCACCAGGTCGCCCTCATTCGAGGAGGCTTTGATGATACGCTCAAGCAGGGCTTCGGGTTTTTGGGTAGGGTAGCTTACACGTTCCGACTTGAAGCCGGCAATTATTGAAATGTCCCATACATCCCTGAGTGGAAGGCCTTTAGTCGGTTCTTCAACCGTAATTTTTCGAGTCTTGGTTTCCGGATCTAGAACCTGTGTTTTACCTTTGAATCGTTTGATATAACTTTCTGACGGTTGTTCGTATTCTATATTGAAAGTGCGTTCCGAAGTACGATTTTTAGCATATACCAAAAGGTCATCATGCATTGTTTGGAAGTTCTGTGATACAGATGGCCATCTACGATAACTCCAAATTATATGATTCAGGAACTGTTGTTCTCCAAAGAACTCATCCATGACTACCTTCGCATAGTGAGCAATATGATAATCTAAATGCACATAAATGCTTCCATTTTCCGCCAGTAGCTCCCGCAGAAACACCACCGTTTCATAAAACCACTCCAGATAAGAATCCAGCCCCCGGCCCCAGGTATCCCGGTAAGCCTTTTGCTCGATGACGCTCGCCTCTTTTACAAAGCTGGCGCCGCCATCGCCGGTTTCGGGCGCATCGGGCACGGTGGCGGTGTAGGAGAAGTCGGCGCCGGTGGCGAAGGGCGGGTCAATATAGATCAGGTTCACCTTGCCGGCGAACTCCGTTAGCAGGGAGGGCAGCACGTACTTTTTGTCGCCCCAGATCAGGCGGTTGCGCCATTCGGGGTTGCGGCCCTGGGCAAAGAAATCGAGCGACTTCTGCCGCTCCTGGGCGCTCTCGTTGACCGTTTCCACCGTTTGAAACGGCAGCGCCACCCGCAGCGGCGCCGTCTTTCGGCCATCCTTATCGTACTTGCCTTCCCAGATAATCTCGGTCATAAGGTGTCCTTATTACGCTTTTACTTGGTAGCATTCGGCGGAGAAGCGGGGAATTCCTGCTCAGGCATGAGGTTTCGAGCATCACAACGATATACCTAACCAGCTTTTATCGCTGCTCAACCTTCAGTTTAGGAGCAAGTCCGATTACGGTCTCAATGCGATGCTTAAGTTGGGTAATTATCCTAACCTCACTGCTCCTGCCTGCCGTCACCCCCCCCTTGATCCCCCCCGCAAGCGGGGAGTGTGGATGGCGAAGCGGCCCAGGTCGCAGGCGATCCAGCGGCGGTTGAGCTTCTCGGCGACGGCGTGGATGTAGCACCCCCCCTTGATCCCCCCCGCAAGCGGGGGGAGATGGTCGGCGCCCTCCCCGCTTGCGGGGAGGGATGGGGTGGGGGTCGAACGAAAATCACTCCCGCAGAACGGAGCTCTTTCGTTGCATTGCCGCCAACCGGTTGGGTATACTGTTTACACCAATGGGGATGGAGTCCCCCGTAGTAATCGCCCAGGCTGATGACTCCTACCGTGACGGCTAACTTGCCTTTGAAACGGTAGGGGGGGTTGCACCTGCGCTGCAGGCATGCACGATCATCACGGGGAGATTATTTAAGTGGAGGATTCCAAACTCAATGAATCATATCGTCTCATTTCACCGCCCATCGCGCGATCCGGAAAACCTCTTTCCAGCACCCGATTTACCGATGGGGAGCATCCGATTGACGCCCAACGCCTCCCTCACGACAAGCTTCCTTCGTCGCCCGATCTTTGCCTCCAGGAGCAACCATGAGCGTCAGCATTCTATATAACCTGATTCAGGTGCTGGTGGTGATGGGGTTTTCGCCGCTGGCGATCGGGGTGCTGAACCGCATGAAGGAGATCGTGCAGTCAAAGCGCGGACCCAGCATCTTCCAACCCTACCGAGACCTGCGAAAACTGTTTTCGAAAGATGAAATCGTATCGGATGAGAGCACCTGGATTTTCAGGGTCACTCCCTATATCGTATTTGTAGCGCCCATCTTTGTGACGCTGCTGATACCGGTTCTGACCAACTATCCGCTCTTTTGGGCTTTCATGGCCGATATGGTGGGAGCCGGTTTCGTACTGGCACTGGCCGGCTTTTTCGCAGCACTCGCCGCCATAGACACCGGCAATCCCTACGGGGCGATGGGCGCAAGCCGAACCAGAATGGTCGGTTTTCTGGCCGAACCGATCTTCCTGGTCGTTTTTTTTACGGTATCCTTTGTCGCCAATTCAACCATCCCCTTCATCGTCCAACAAAAGTGGGTGACGCCAGCCGCCAATTTCTTTACCCCTTCCCACATCCTGCTGCTCATCGCATTTATTATGCTGATACTGGCTGAAAAAGGACGAATACCGGTTGATAACCCCTCCGGCCATTTCGAGCTCTCCATGATTGAAGAGTCGAAAGAGCTGGAGTACTCGGGGCGGGGCGCCGCCCTGATGAAGTGGGGCGGCTGGATGAAGTTCTTCGTATTGATGATCGTCTTTTTAAACGTGCTGCTCACCCCCTGGGGGCTTGCCGCAACCACCCGAATCAGCGCCGTCTTGCTTGCCATCCCGCTGGTGCTCCTTAAAATGCTAATCTTCATCCTGTTTCTGGTTGCGGTGGAGTCCTCGCTGGCGAAATTGAGATTGTTTCGCATCAGTGAATTTATGAGCGCCGCTTTCGTTATTGCGGTTGTTGCCATGATTACCAGTGCCTTTGCACATTGAGGATTGCCCGATGACCCTTTTACAAAACTTGACACCCCTCATCACCAACTTAAACGCGCTGGCCGGCGGCCTCTTTCTGGTTGCTTCGTTCGGTATAGTAGCGACCCGTCAGGTGGGTGATTGTCTGCGATACTTCATTTTCCAGTCCATTTGCTTGGCCGCCTCCGCCGTTTTGATGGGCATCCAACCCTACTCACCCCATCTTTTGGCGGTTGGAGCCATCAATCTCATCACAAAGGTGGGATTACTGCCGTGGCTACTTCGAAAATTGGTGCGGGAGGAGGTCTACACGCGGCGAGAAATAACGCAGGCGGTCAGCATACCCTCTTCTTTGATCATCGCACTCATGCTGACGCTGGCGGCATACTGGCTGAGTCGTCCGTGGCTAAACGCGGCGGCGGCTGGAGGAGCCCTTCTCATCAATTTGCCGATCGGGCTGGCCGGTCTTTTAATCGGCGCCTATACGCTCACCACCCGGCGCGAGGCAGTACCGCAATTGCTGGGAATACTGGCGATGGAAAACAGCGCCTTCTTTGCCGGCGTCGCCGTCGCTCCCAATTTACCGCTCATTGCAGAACTGGCGCTAGCCTTTGACATTCTCATCTTGACCTTCGTAATGGGGGTGCTGACCCGAACCGTACACGAAAAGATCGGCACTACCGCAGTAGGCCGACTTACCCAGATAAAGGAGACGGCCTCTCCCCACATCGAGGCAGCGGCCGCTCGCCCTTCCGGGAGGAAATAAACCGGTGATTTTAACCGCCATCATTGTAATTCCATTGGCAGCCGCCGCGCTGTGCGCCATAATCCGCCGATCTCCGGCCGGGGCGATCATCACCTTGGTTGGGGCGCTGGCAGCGCTGGCACTATCGGCTTGGGCGGATCACTGCGTTATCACGTCACCTCACCACGTTCTTATTGAGATATCCCATTGGATCGAGCTGGATTCGCTGGGGGCGATCATCCTATCGCTTGTCGCCTTTGTGAACGTTACCGCCGCCATCTTCTCACTGGGATATATGGACTTCAAACAGTCCGGCAGCGGCCTTCGATACTACTTGAACTACAACCTGTTTGTCTTTTCAATGCTGATCGTACCCATGCTGCAAGAGCCGAACATCGTTTGGATTGCGGTGGAGCTTACAACCCTCTTTTCGGTCCTGTTGGTCGGCTTTGAAAATAGTCACGAGGCGCTGGAGGCGGCTTGGAAGTACATCGTGCTCACACTAATGGGGGCAGCGATTGCGCTGCTGGGCTTCCTGCTCCTCTTTTGGGCGGCCCGGCAGGCCGGCGCCGTTCAACCCTATACTTGGTCGGGGCTGGTTGCCGCGGCACCGAAGATGTCGCCGGTACTTTTGAAGGCGGCTTTCATCTTCATCCTGGTTGGCCTCGGTGCCAAGGTTGGGCTGGTGCCCATGCATACATGGCTACCGGACGCCCACAGTCAAGCGCCGACACCGGTCTGCGCGCTGCTCTCCGGCGTCGAAACGACCGCGGTGCTCTATGCGATACTTCGAGTGCTGACCATTTTGCAGGCTTCACCGGTGACGCACGCCGGAAGCTGGGTGCTGGTGTTCGGCCTCATTTCGGCGGGCACGGCCGCCTTTTTGCTGCTCAATGTGCGCGACACCAAGCGCCTATTCGCCTTCTCAACTGTGGAGCACATGGGGATCATCCTCACCGCGGTTGGATTGGGAGGGATGTCGGCCCATCTGGCTGCTATTTTGCAAATCGTGGGTCACGCCGTCACCAAATCATTTTGCTTTTATTCAGCGGGCACTGTGCTACTGCTCTTGGGCACACGGGATATCGCCTCAATCAGGGGGTTGATTCGGCGGGCACCGATTGCCGGAACGGCGCTGCTGCTGGGTGGTTTTGCCATCGCCGGAGCTCCGCCGTTTACCCTTTTCCTCAGCGAGTTCTCCATCTTGAAAGCCGGTCTGGGACGAGGTGAATATCTGGCGGTAGGGTTGCTCGCAATCTTTATTTCAATTGCATTTTTCGCCATCCTGAATCACGTCAGCCGGATGGTTTTTGGGGCCAGTGAAGCGACCAAGCCCAGCGAAATGAAGTGCCGATCGCTTCCCACAAGCTGCAAAATCACGCTGGTCATCGCGGCGGTACCGGTCATCGTATTGGGGATTTTCATTTCGAATCCTCTGCATAAACTGATCGTGCTGGCCGCAATCTCGATGAGGGGTTGATTCGATGAGGATAGACGAGCTGATCGCACAAGCGAAAGTGATCTGGGAGGATGCGCTGGAAGCGGCGTTCAACATCTCCCCACAAGAGGCCGAGTTCCATTGCAAGCCGGATAGAATGAACGAATTTTGCAACTGGCTCCACCATCAAAAGATATACCATTTTGCCGGCATGATCGTCGAAGAGAGGTCGAACCGGTGGGATATCCATTACCTTTTCTATGAGGAGGGAGTGGCTGTCCGAATTCTGGTAAAAACCGGCGGCCCGCTCGATCAAAAGTCGTTTCAGAGCATCAGCCGCACGATCCACGCGGCTGACTGGTACGAACGAGAGGCCGAGGATCTCTTTGGCCTGGTGTTCGAAGGACATCCCCGCCTGGGCGACTTCATTCTACACGATGATGTGTGGCAGGAGGGCGTTGAGCCTATGCGGGCGGGGTTTAACATCGGCGCGGCACTGGAAAATCACAAGCCGAAACGGGATTGGCGGCCGAGAAGGATCGTGAGGGCGCCTGGCTCCTTTATTATGCCGGTCGGCCCGGTCTACTCCGGGGATGCGGAGTCGGTTCATTTCCATTTGGAAACCGTCGGTGAGGAGGTGATCCGCGTATTCCCTCGGCTTTTTTTCAAATACCGCGGAGTGGAAAAGATCGCCGAGGGTCAAAGCGTTGATGAGGCGCTCCTGCTGGCTGAGCGATTCGCGGGGACCACCGCCTTCTCGCACGCGCTCGCCTTTTGCATGGCGGTTGAGAAAATAGGTCCAACCGTCGTGCCTGAGCGAGCCGTGGCGCTGAGGGTCTTCTTTGCCGAATTGGAGCGCTGCCGGCATCATATCGGCGTGATTGAATCCATTTGCAACTCGACCGGCCTGGCGGTGGCGGCCAGTCAAGCCGCTATTTTGGAAGAAGACGCATTGCGGCTGGCGTGCGAGCTTGCCGGCCATCGCTACCTGTTCGGCTTGGTTGTGCCAGGCGGTCTGAGCTGCGATTTAGATACCGATAGGTGTTGTCAAGCGGTTAACAAATTAAAAGGGATCGTGCAACGGCTCAACGATCTCGATCAGGCATTGACCGCCAGCAGCAGCTTCCTGGATCGAATTGAAGAGGTCGGCATTATCACCGAAAGCCAGGCTCGCGACTACGAGCTGGTCGGTCCGGTGGCCAGGGGCTCGAGCTATTGCAACGACCTGCGGAGAGCGCAGCCCTATCTGCTTTACGATCAATATGACTTTGAGATTCCTTGCGAGCAAGAGGGTGACGGCTACGCCCGACTCCGGCTGCTTTTCGCAGAAGTGAACCAGTCGCTGCGCATTATGGATCAGGTTACCGAAAACATGCCTACGGGACCGGTTTCCAACCCGTATTCGGTATCTCCCGGCGCGGCGGTAGCCGGCGTCGAAACGCCACGAGGTGCAACTTGGCACTGGGTGCGTGTCGCTGAAGATGGGAAAATCGCCCGCTACCGGCCGATCACCCCTTCGTTTGCCAATTGGCATGGGCTGCACTTGGCGGTTGAAAGTTTCGCCTTTCAAGATTTCCCCATCGTTTTAGCCACCTTTGGGCTTTCGGTGTCTGAAAACGATCGCTGATTGCGAGGTAATGGAAAAGTGGTTATGAACAAATGGATTGAAAAGGGATTGCGGACCGGCGTGGTGACCACGCCCTATCCGAAAGGAAGAGATGAGGCGGCAGGCATTTCGCCCGGTTTGCCGGATGCGGGCGCTGAAGTACAGGATGACAACAACACGATAGCATCGCGCTGCCCGACCGATGCTCTCCAACCGACCGATGGACCTATAAAGGTGGATCAGCGGCGATGCATCCATTGCTTTCGTTGTGTGCGAAATGCGGGCGAGCCGTTTCCATGGGATAGCGGATTTGAATGGGCTTCCTTAATGAGTGAAGCCTCGGTTTTCCCACCCTCCTTTCGACGCTCACTGCACATTCGCGTTATTGATGCGGGTGACTGCGGGGCTTGCCTTAATGAGGTGAAGCTCCTCAACAACCCCTATTACAATATGCACCGGCTTGGTTTTTTCATTACGCCGACTCCACGCCAAGCCGATGTTTTGCTGGTCATCGGACCGGTGGCCGACCACATGAAAATTCCGTTGCTGAAGGCTTATGAGGCGATGCCTGATCCGAAAAGGGTCATGGCGGTCGGCGTGTGCGCCCTGAGCGGAGGGGTCTTTCGCTCCGGATTCATCGTCGGTTCCGGCGTTTCCGATCTAATTCCGGTTGACGTTGAAGTGCCGGGCTGCCCGCCGCCCCCGCTAGCCATCTTGCACGGTTTACTGGTCTTGGCCGGACGCAGTGAGCCACACCAATTCATTGAACCCGCTAATCCGGTGGAAGGAGGCGTGCGGTGATGGGCATCGGGCTCTGGCTGCTGATCGGTTTTGTGCTTTACGGGTTGGGAATCGCCGCCGTTTTAACCGTTCCAAGCAAAATGTGCCGGTCCATGCTGGCTGGCTTTGGGGTGGCCGGCTCTCTCGCGTTGTTGCCGGCCGGCTTCGATGCCCTATTCCGCGCTCATTCATTCCGTGCCGCATTATGGTCCATTTTCAACGCCGGAACCATAACCATCACAGCAGACCATCTGGCCGGTTTTTTTCTCATCGTCACCGCATTGGTTGCATTGCCGTCGTCCATTTTCGCGGCCGGTCAGTTGCAAACCCACCCCATCCGCCATCCAAAGGCGTTATCGGCGCTCTATCTGGCTCTGCTGATCGCAATACCCCTCGTCATCATCGCAGCCGATATCTATCTATTTCTCATTGCCTGGGAATCAATGTCAATCATCGTTTACCTGATAATTACCAGTAGTGAGCGCGAGCGCTCGGCCTATTTGATGCTGGCAATCGGTGAACTGGGCACGCTTTCAGTGTTGATCGCCCTTCTGTTGATGTCGGGTGATCATGGCAGTCTCACCTTCAGCGCGCTCAAGTCAAATGGTTCCAACCTCGGAATCGGACTGCGATGGACCGTGTTTTTACTCTCCTTTTTTGGATTCGGGATAAAAGCAGGGCTGATACCCTTCAACTTTTGGCTGCCTCGCGCCTATACGAACGCCCCCTCTCCAGCCATACCGTTGATCGCCGGCGCAACTCTCAATTTGGGACTTTACGGCATCATTCGGATCAACGCCGGCCTGTTGCCCCATCCTCCTATCGGCGCCGGGGTGATGGTGCTGATTATCGGTTCGGCCACTGCGCTGATCGGCATTCTTTACGCGACGATCGAGGATGACCTGAAGACCTTACTGGCCCATAGCTCAATTGAAAACGCCGGGATCATCACCACCGCCTTGGGCGCCGGGTTCATCTTTTTGGCAACCGGCCACCATACCCTGGCCGCAATGGCTTTCGTGGCTGCCCTCTATCACCTGCTCAATCACTCGGTTTTTAAAACTCTGCTCTTTATGGGAAGCGGGGCGGTTGAAGGCGCAGCCGGAACCCGGAGTCTTGACCGTCTGGGCGGCTTATTGAAGCGAATGCCCTACACCGGCCTTTTTGTTTTGGTCGCGGTGCTTTCTATCTCCGCGATGCCGCCTTTCAATGGCTTTGTGAGCGAATGGCTGACCCTTCAAGCTCTATTGCGCAGTGTGGTATTATCCTCCTTCAGCATTAAGATCGCATTTGTAACAGCAGGTGTGGGGCTGGCACTCACGGCCGGCCTGGCGGTAACCTGTTTTGTGCGGGCTTTCGCGATGGGATTCCTCGGTATAGCCCGTTCAGAAGCGATAAGCCGTGCCCACGATGCCTCCAAAGCGGTGCTCACCCCAATGGTATTTCTCGCGGCGGTCTGTCTGCTGCTGGGAGTATTGCCGACCACTGTGATACCGATGCTGGATCGTGTGGTTGTACCGATTACCGGCGCGAGCGGAACCGGCGCACTGGTACCGAACTTCTTTACGCCAAATGAGACTGGCAGTCGTTTGCCCTCCGATTTTGTTGCCCAGTTTCACAATCTGGGCGCTCAAATCGGCCGCAACGTGATACCGGGTCCGGGCCTGGTCGTGCTTCACCGTGGAGGAACGGCAAATCCGGTCGTTTTTGCGATGTCCACTTCATACATGTTTATTATGTTATTATTCTTGCTTGCGGTGAGCGGCGGGGTGGTCGCGCTGGTGGTTTCCCGCCGCCGTAAAGTTGAGCGTCGCCGGCAATGGGATGGCGGAGTAAGGGATCTGCTGCCGGAGATGACCTACACCGCGACCGGCTTCGCCCAACCGGTCCGGGTGATTTTTGAAGCGATACTGAGGCCCCAAGTTGTGGAGCACCGTGAAACCCTTACCGAATACTTCCGGATCGCAATTAGGCGTCGCCGCGATGAAGTCTACTTGATAGACCGCCTCGTGTTGAACCCGGTGTCGGCCGCGACCGCATGGATTTCGGATGGCTTGGCACGAATGCACAACGGCCGCGTCAATGCTTACGCGGGTTATGTGTTGCTGGCGCTTTTACTGTTACTGGTCATTGCCTCGTTTGGATAAAACCACCTTGACTACCGCCTCCTAAATGGGCGAACGACTTTCTTGCCGTCGAGCCCAATGGGAGTTGCCCATTCATACTGCTTCGTTCTTGACCAATGAAGCAGTGATGAAATCGCACAATATCGGGTTGACCCTGAAAATGAGAATAGGGTAGCTTAGAGTTGATAGTTTATCAGCAGCGTTCCCTGGGAGCAGACCCAGTCCGATCTCCGGTAAACCAAGTCAATTCCGCATTTTTTGAAAATCGTTTCCGTATGTTCTCGTAAGGAACGGTGATGACACCAGGAGAAAAAAGCTTTGCACCACACTTCACCCGTCTACTTATCTTTGTTGCTTGTTGCGCTGCTGGCATTCATCGTACCGATCTTTACGACCTACTTCAATAAGATACGCCTTCCGGTCGCGCTTGGAGAGTTGATCGCCGGCATCATCTTTGGGAAAAGCGGTTTCGGCTTGCTTTCCAACCCGGATCCGGTGCTGGACTTCCTCTCCGATTTCGGGCTTGCTTACCTGATGTTTTTATGCGGCCTGGAGCTGGACATCATGGGAATGCTGCCGCGCTCGAATCAAGACGGCCGGCGGCCGTGGCGCCGGTGGTTCGCAAGCCCGGCGATGCTGAATAGCATGATATTCGCGCTGACCCTCGCCGGTGCGCTGGGATCCACCTACTTGATGGTTCGCTACCGGCTCCTATCCTCGTTTTGGCTCTCCGGGCTGATCCTGGCGACTTGCTCGGTTGGGGTGGTGCTGCCGGTGTTGAAGGAAAGGGGGCTGGTCGGAACGGCCTTTGGCCAGATGCTGCTGGGCTACACCTCAATCGCCGATTTTGGCACGATGATACTCCTTGCCGTTTACCTGGCGCTGCACAGCGGTAAAACCATTGATCTGGTATTCTTACTTCTTTTCTCCATTGCGTTCCTGGTGCTCTATCATGCCAGTGCACTGCTCAACCAACAGCCGCTAATCCGCAGGTTGGTGAATACCGCTTCGAACCAGTTCGATATCCGTGCCTCATTGACCCTAATTCTGATATTTCTCGCTTTGGCCCACCAAACGGGCGTAACCAGCATTGTCGGGGCGTTTCTGGCTGGCACGATCATATCCTTGATATCGAGCGAAGAGCGTGAGCTCCTGCATCACAAGCTGGATGCCATAGGTTACGGATTTTTTGTGCCGATTTTTTTCATTATGTTCGGCGCTCAGTTCGACCTCGTAGCGGCCGTCCGATCTCATGATACCTGGCTGATCTTTTTCCCGATTCTGGGGGTTGCTTTTCTATCCAAGCTGATTCCGGCGTTGTTATATCGTTTTCGATTCTCATGGCGGCAAACAATAGCGGGTGGTTTCTTGATCTCCACCCAGCTTAGCCTTACCGTTGCGGCATCCAACATCGGCCTGCGACTTGGGATACTCAACTCCGCCACGGTAGCCGCTTTTATACTGATGGCGATCGTTACTTGCTTGATTGGTCCGATCGTCTTCAATCGGTTGGTTGAAATGCGCGTAGGCGAAGGGGGCGGCGTCATTATCGCCGGTGACACCGAGCTGGCCGGGCTTTTAGCTCGCCGGATGGCTGATGCGAACAAGCGGGTAATGCTGGTTGCTTCGGGTCGGCTGAGCGAGCAGACGTTCCCGGAAACGGTTTCAGTGATTCCGGCCGCCGCCGATCCATCATCCGCTCTCCATCAGGCCGGGGCGACTGGAGCGGAAACCGTTGTGATCCTCTTCGAGGAAAAGGACGCCAACGTCCATTGGGCGAATCACGCCCGCTCCCATTTCGAGGCGTTGAATGTGGTCACCTGCCTTGAGGATATGCGGGCGGGCAAGTCACTCTCAGACGTCGGTATTTACGTGATTCAGCACGCCGGCGCCGCCCTCGCCCTGCTAGAAATCGCGGTTCGGGCGCCCCGCATGCTGGAGCTGATCGAAGCCGGAAACCAGGTAGGTGAGCTGCGTGAAGCGGTGCTATTAAATGCAACCCTGCACGATCGCCCGCTGCGGATGGCCGGTCTGCCCCCCGGCATCCTGGTCATCACCATAACCCGCAGCCAACAGCGGCTGCTGCCAAACGGCGAGACCCTGCTTCGTTTGGGAGACCGCTTAACCTTGGTGGGTAAAGGAGTCGAAATGAAGATCGCGGTCGCTCACTTGCAGTCCGGCGGAAAAGCGGCAAATCCCAACATCCAGTAGATAGTACCGTTATTACTCAGGACATAATGTATTCACCATGATTAATGAGCTCAGGCATCCTCCCGGTGTGACACGACACCAAAAGACCTTAAAGCCTGGCAGTAGGTTTATTGAGAACAACGTTGATTTTTTGAACCCGGCTGAAAATCGGGAGATCCCTTCAATCAACATGAGATGGAATCTCATCTTAGGTATTACTTTAAGTGCAATTGGAGATTATGTCTAATATTTGACGTCCCTGTTAATAAGCCAGATCGGTTTTCTGATAGAAGCGGCGGTTTCGGTGAAGTGAACCGCTACTGCCAGAACTGGTAGGTGGGCACCTGTGCGATAATTCCGTAGATGTTAAGGAAGCTGCCGAGCACAAATTCACCTAAAATCAGCCCGAAAAAGAAGGGCAGGTATTTCTGAAATCCCTGCCGGCCGCTGTAGCGTAGGATTAAAGTTTTCAGGAGCCAGGCGAGGAAAAGGGGCAGCCAGACCAGGTTGATCTCAAAGCTGTAGGTAACGGCGAAGGCCATCGGATGCAGCGGACAACCAGGAAATCGGATGCGGATGAATTCCAGCATGAAGGTCACAAAAATTCCGAAGCATATCGCCATCAGGGCGCTGAAGTTGCCCAGATGGGGGGATTGGAGCCAGCCGGCCAGCCGGTTGTAAGCCTCCGAGCCGAAAGCGGTCTCGGCAAAAGAGGCTTTGGCGGAGGCGCCGTAAACGTACATCAGATGAACGCACGCCCAAAAGCCGGCCAACGCACCCACCGCGGCTGCCGCCGTTAATCCCCAAAACCAGCGGCGATACTCGCTGTGCGACTGCTCCGCCAGCTTGAACGCTTCGAGCTGATGCGGCATCGGTTGGCAGCGATAGGCGCGATTAAACCAGTAGCAGATAGAAAAAGCGGTCAGGGTGGGCGCGTTGAAGTTGCGAGCCCCCATCGTTTCGGTCAATATGAAATCGGGGCCGGTCATCTCCATATCGTTGATCAGCGAACCGGTCTCCGCTCTCAGTCGCGTAAAGGCGATGCCGAGTCCCAAATAGAGCGCCAGGAACACAATTGCCACCCACCAGACCATCCCAAGCCATCGGAAAAACCAGATGACCGCGTAGCTGCAGACCAGCACGCCGATGAATGCCCAACGGTAACGGATCGGCTCATCCTTATCATCAATCCCGCCGGGACGGCCCAGCGCGGTTTTAAGTACTTGCTGGAAATAGTTGCGGTTTAACCAAAGCGAATAGATCGCGATACCCAGGTAGGCGCCGAAAATCTGCTCGTTCTGATAGGGAAATCGAGGATCGCTGTCCCAGCCCATACCGACCACCAGCACGCTCTCCAGCTTCCAAAAGATGAAGAAAAACCAGCAGGAAAACAGGAAATCGAGCGGCATCAGCATCCCAAAGCCGACGATGAACGGGTAGTAGGCGACGGGCGTCCACCCGATGGCGTACCAGGGCTTTTGGGTGACGTACTGGCTGATGTCAATGAAGCTTTGCCCGCGGCCCGGCGTCAATATGGTGGGCACGCTGGGGTAGTAGACGTTGAGGCTGTTAATCAGATCAATCGTAAAGGCGATCGCAAACCCAGCCCAAAACAGACGATTGAAAAAGAGGCCGTTCTTCCGGTCAAAGGCGTTATTGGAGGTGATCTCCAGCGGGAGCTGGATGATTGGGTAGCTGAGGCGCTCGTTATCGGTCCACTGCTTTCGTAAAATGGAGTTGATGCAAAGCATCAAGAAGAAGAGCACCACGATGAAGGCGACCCAGGCAAACGCCGGGATTAGCCAGCCGATCAGGTGATTGTAGGTATACAGGGTGCTGTTCCCGGAAAAATAGCCATGGTAGACGCGGCGGCTGCTCACCATAATGGATTTCGGCAGGTACTTACCGAACAACCCGTTCCAATTATTGCTGGTATCCGCATAACGGAATGGCCAGACCAACATCGGCACCAGCACTTCGAGGCTGTCGTGACCGGTGAGCACTGAGTTAATCGCCAGGGCGGAGTAGATGAAGAGCAGCTCCGCTCGGCTCAAACTGGCGCGTGGCCAGTAGCGGGCAACCAACCGATTGATGAGGGTGAGAATAAAAAGTATGAAAATGACGTTAAACAGCAGCGCGATGGTGGTCGGGTGAGCGGAGTAACGAATCACCTCCATCTGAACGATCCAGTAGGAGTTTATCGGCATCAATATGAAAGAGATCAACAGTGATCGCCAGGTGACGGCGCTGGCAAACCGAGTGGCGATTGGACGGGACGTGCTCGACACCGTCGTATCGTTCACTTTAGGTTCACCCGATTCTATCGCCATACATACATCCTCATCCGTCAATCAGTTTTCATACGGGGTTGGCTCTCCATTCCGCTTCTCGCGGCGCGGCAGCGGAACGATGATTCTGCGCAAAGTTGTGCCCCTGTCAATACCTTGCCATGAACGTAAAGGTTAAACCGGTGTGATTCCGAGAGAAGACGTTCTTTGAGTGCGCGAGCTTTCAGGCTGGTGTTTCACCGCCGGCATTCGAAATTCCTTTACCAACTGGATACAAAGATTAAATTTGTTTTACCAAAGAAGTAGGAAAAAGGCCGTCTGATGTTCAATCATCCCAAAAACTTGTGACTTGGAAAGGGCGGTTGAAAAAATTCGCATAAGAGGCTATTGAAAAATCGCTGGAGCCCACCGTGTCGTCATTCCCGCATGGCTCCACTCCAGTGGAGTGGATGGCGGGAATCCAGCCCTGCCTACCGGCATGTTTATATTCTGACGTTCTGCTGTCATTGCGAGGAGCCGCGAAGCGGCGACGAAGCAATCTCCTCTCATCGAAAGGGATTGCTTCGCTCCCTACGGTCGCTCGCAATGACAAGACGGCGAGGGGTTCGAATTTTCGGATAGATACTCGACTGGATTCCGGGCTTCGCACATCGGCCCCGGTATCGCGGCTCGGTGGATGTTAACGGATTTTTCAACTGAGAAGGATTTACTGAGATGGATTGGAAAGCGCGTTGGATATGGGATGGCGGTGATCCCAACCCCTGGAACTACTGGCTTTGCGCCCGCAAAGCCTTTCACCTCGATCAAATGCCGTCGGATGCGTCCCTGCATATCAGCGCCGACACCCGCTACGTGCTCTGGGTAAACGGGGAGCGATTGGGCGAGGGGCCGGTGAGAGGGTGGCCGTTTGCCTACCGCTATGACAGCTACGACTTGCGGGGGCGATTGCGGTCCGGCGAAAATGTGATCGCCGTACTGGTGCAACACACCGGTGTCGGCACGTTTCAATCGTTGCCGACGCCGGCAGGACTTTTGGCGCAGCTTAAAGCGGATGGGCAGGTGCTGGTCAAAACCGACGCCACCTGGCGGTTGAACGAAATGACGGCCCACGAGCGTCGCACCGCCCGCATCTCCTGCCAACAAGCTTTCGTCGAGCATTACGATGCCACCAAGGAGGAATCCGGCTGGCAGTCGGCTGGATTTGATGATGGCGGATGGAAAAGGGCGGTTGAGGTGGGGCCGGTCGGTTGTGAGCCCTGGACAAGCCTGCAACCTCGCGATATCCCCTTTTTAACTCAGGAGCTGATGTCGCCTGTCAACGTGCTGCGCGCCAGAACCGTTCGCGCGCCCGAGCAAGTTTGGGGGCTGGATCTGCGCCGGTACTTGCTGCCAGGCTACCTTGAAGCAAACCCAAAGCCGATCTGCGGCATCGTTGCGACCACGGTCCACGTTGAGCACGAAACGCCGGTAACCTTCCACACGATGTGGCCCCATCTGCCGGTCAGAATCCGCATCAACGGCCAAGATTTGTCGCGCGAAGAGACCATTTGGACCGAGCGATTGCGCTCTTATACTTTTCATGGCCGGCTCTCAGCCGGTGAAAACCTGATCTTGATGGATTTTACCGGTCACCTCCATGAATGGGGCTTTGCGCTTATCGTGGAATCGGATCCGGTGTTGGAGATCGGCATGCCGGCCAGCGGTAAACATCCATTTGTCATCTATGGTCCATTTCACAACCCGGAGGATTCCGTTTTCCAGTTAGTTTGGAATGCCCGCACCGCCAACGATCTAAAACCCTGCCTCGCTTTCCAAAAGCCGGTTGAGGAGAGGGATATCTATCGCGACCACGTTTTCGCGCGGGTTGCCTATGCAAGGGAGGTTGCACCGCTGGAAACCAGGCCGTTCGCCGCGCTTTGCAGCCCAAGCGAGAACGCAGTGGAAATTGCGCCGAACCCATCCGGAGATACCGAGATTCTGCTCGAGTTCGAAAAGATGACGGTTGGATACTGGGAGTTTGAGGTGGAGGGGCCGGCCAATGCCGTCATAGACATCGTCGGATTTGAATCGATCCAGGAAGGGGTCATTGATTTTGCCTGGAGCGCCAATATCGAGATGCGCTACATCACCCGTGCCGGCCGCCAGACGTTCCGCTCGTTCGTCCGCCGGGGATGCCGCTATTTGGTTCTCACGGTGAGGCATTTAACCGCTCCCCTCCGTATCCGCAACCTGCGCACGGTGGTCAATACCTACCCGGTGGTTGAGCGCGGCGCGTTCACCTGCAACGATCCTCGTCTCAATCAAATCTGGAAAATGGGACAATGGACGACCCGTCTCTGCAGCGAGGACACCTACGTGGATTGCCCAACCTATGAGCAGACCTTCTGGCTAGGCGATTCCCGTAACGAAGGAGCGGCGAACCACTATACCTTCGGCGAGTATCCGCTTTCGCGGCGGTGCCTCCTGTTGGCTGCCGAATCCATGCGGCGATCGCCGGTGATCGAATCGCAGGTCCCATCCGCCTGGGAGGATATCCTCAGCACCTTTTGCTTCCTTTGGGAGATGGCGTGTGAAGAGTACTACCAGATCACGGGCGACCGTCAGTTTGTGGAAGAGGTATATCCCGCCATTGCGAAGCAAAACGCCTACTGCCTCAAGCAGCGGGATGAGCGGGGCCTTTTCAAGCTGGAATCTTGGAACCTGCTGGATTGGGCGCCGATTGATACCCCTCGAGACGCCACCTGCGCCCATCTTCAGGCCTGGTTCATCATCGCGCTGGAAAGGCAGGCGCGGCTGGCCAAGGTGTTGGGCAAATCGGAGGACATACCGGCCATTGAAGGCGCCCAACAAGCGCTGACGGCCGCGCTCAACCGCCACTTTTGGGATGAGGAGCGGGGCGCTTATCGAGACAGCATCCATGCCGACGGCACGCTCAGCACCGTGTTTAGCCAGGGCACCAACACCGTAATCTATTTAGCGAATTGCGCACCACCTGAGCGTGAGGCCAGAATCAAGCAGTTACTGACCGATGCACCGGAGGGCATCGTGAGAGTCGGCAGTCCTTTCTTTATGTTCTTCACCTTTGAGGTGCTGGCTCGGCTGGGTGAATACCGGCGCATCCTCGATATGATCCGGCATCACTGGGGGTTTATGCTGGATCAAGACGCCACCACCTGCTGGGAGGTTTTTCCGGGATTTGAGGCGCACGGTCGTTTCACCCGCAGCCACTGCCACGCCTGGAGCGCCGGCCCCACCTATTTCTTAAGCCGATACCAGTTAGGGGTATCACCGATCGAGCCGGGTTTCAAACGGGCGTTGATTGAACCGGTGCCGGCCGGCCTGGATTGGACGCGCGGCCGCGTTCCAACGCCGCACGGTGAAATATCGGTGGAATGGCATTTGCAAGCTGATTCATTTTCCATCGAGGTTCAGTTGCCGACCGCGGTTTCAGCCGATCTCCGCTTGCCCGTCGAAGCCAGCCAATTCACCAAAATTTCGACTGAGGGTGCGCAGGCGGTCGGCGTGAGCGATCCACTCGGCTTCCATTTAGGAAAGGGAGCGCTCGCCCGAATCGAGGCTCATTTACCCTATCCTATTAACCCGGCAATGTAATAACGCATAGGGAAAGAGGTAAGAGTTCAGTTCTGTGGGCAATTTGGGCGGGATGGGGGTCGGCCTAACGCGCTCCCAAGACCTCCCTTCTTCTCCCAGACTCGGGGTGGGGTCGAACGAAAATCATTCCCGCAAACTTGAACTCATTCTTCCGGTTGACAGTCACAACCGATTAAGGTTATACTGACCCCATTAGTAGACTGCCAGAACTGAGTTTGACGGTTCGGCGAACATCTTCTGCGGTTACCAACTAAGTTACGTCCGGTATTGTCAGAGGGAGTACCACCATTCAGAATGCGTGAATGCATCAAAAAGACCATTTCATCCTTATGTTCAATAAAGCGCGGCGCAATAGGGCTCACCTTGTTGTTATTGATGCTCGAGGCTGGGATGTATCCAGCCTCGGCCCAATCAAGCGGAGCACCGTCTCCGCCACAAAATCCGTTTGGTGATATCGTGCAGCCAGCTTCACCGACCGGCGGCATCCTCCCCCAGCCTAAGCCGTTTACCGATTACCGCTCACAGGTAGTGCCGCAAGCCCAGAAACATTCGCTGGCTACTCCGCTTAAGTTAAAGGTTTTCGGGGATTCGTTTTTCCAGCCCGCGCGGGAGTTGATTGACGCACGCCGCCGGGCGCTGCAAGAAATGTATGCTCCCGCTCCATTCAGCCAGTTGCAAGCGGCGCCGGGTACGGCGGCAAATGCGCCGATCACCCCTCAGCAGGCGGCAATGATGCAACTTCCGCCCAACCTCGATTTGCGCAAATTTCCGGTAGCTGTCCAGACGTCGGCGATTCGCCTGGACAGCGGAATGGCGACCGCGTCCGATGTCGCCCTATTGCAATCGGTTGGGTTACTGCCGCTATCGGGATCATCTACCGCGCCCCTCACACCGGCGGAGCTTGCCACCTACAAAATACCGGCCAATCTCGATCTGCGCCTGTATCCACCCAACGTCCCAAACGCGGTAGAGAGGGTCAAGTCATCCAAAGCCACCTTTGAAGATATAGCCACCCTTCGAGCGGCCGGGATTCTGCCGACGCCCAACCTGAACGCAACCAGCGGCACGGTCGCAGCTCCTTCGGTTCCGGTGGTAAGCCCTAATCAATACAGCCAAGTTCCAGACCAGACACCCTACCCCGCTCAACCTTATGGCAATCCAACGCCGGGAGCAACCGGATTGCCCTATTTATCCGGCAGCCCAAGTTACCCATTTACCAGTCCATATTCCCCGCCGAGCAATCAATACGGAGCGTCTAGCGGTGAGAACCTAAACGCCTATCGGATGGTTGTGGACCCATTAGCGATGCTCTATCAAAACGTGGCCGCATCGGCGCCTTCAAACTATCAGCTTTCCGGGGGCGATGTGCTCACCATTCGATACTGGAGCCCCATGATGCAGATGCACTCCCAGACGGTGACGGTGGATCAAGAGGGCGGCATCACGCTGGATGGAGTTGGGCGGATCGTTGTGCGCGGGCAGTCGTTGTCACAGGCGCAAATGGTGATACAGGATGAGGTCCGGCGGGTCTATCGGGATGCACAGGTCAGCGTAACGCTGAAAGACTTGCGCACCATGCCGGTCATCGTCAGCGGAGAATCCTACGCGCCGGGCACCTACCAGGTTCCAGCGGTTGTGACCGCGATGGATTTGCTCTACGCAACGGGCGGCCCCTCGCCGAATGGAAGTTACCGCGATATTGAGGTGCGCCGAAACGGAAAGGTTATAGACAATATTGACTTCTATAAATTTCTGATAACCGGCGCCAAAATCAACGATATCGTCTTGCAACCCGGTGATGTCCTCTACATCCCACCGAGAGGCACCCAGGTGAGCATCAGCGGTGAGGTACGAAATCCCGGCATCTATGAATTAAAGCCCGGTGAGACTTTAGCCGATGCGCTCCAGTATGCGGGCGGGATTAAACCTTCCGGCGTCGCTCAGCAGGTGCAAATCACGACCGTAAACCCGGGCCAGTCTCGCATCATTAAGGATGTGGATGCAAACAACCCGGTGCTGGCCGCCAAAACGCCCCTTTATGATGGAGATCGGGTGGATGTATTTTCCGTTCGGTCAGTCATTACCAATAAAGTCACCGTTCAGGGGGCGGTGGAGCTACCAGGCGAGTACGCCTATCATCCAGGAATGAAAGTTTCCGATCTTTTGATGCTGGCAAGGGGCCTTCGGGACGAAGCCTACACCGCCCGCGCCGACCTGTACCGCTACCGATCCGATAACACGTTAGCGCTTATTCCGATTGATTTAAAGAAGGCGCTAGCTGGCGATCCGGCAGCCGATGTGGAGCTTAAGCCTTGGGATTCGCTGAAAGTCTATGCCCGGGACCAGGTCTCATGGATTGGGAGCCGAACGGTGACGATCAATGGCGCGATTCAGCGACCGGGTGATTACTATCTCGCTCACGATATGCACCTTAAGGATTTGCTCTTGGAGGCGGGCGGACCCACACCGGATGCTTACACCCATCGCGCCGTGCTGCTCCATCAGACGGGTACCGGTGAGTTTTCATACGACTACGTAGACCTCGATCCGATAGTTGCCGGTAACGAAGATGGTCCGGTCTTGAAGGACAACGATACCTTGATCGTTTACTCTGCAAATCAGGCCGCTTTCGTTCCGCAGCATGAGGTCTCAATCAAAGGCCAAGTCTTGATGCCGGGCAACTATCCTCGCGGCATCGGAATGCATCTCAGTGATTTGATAAAGCTGGCTGGTGGATTTCTGCCCAATGTGGCAACCGAAGTGTACATCGGCCACGCGCGTGAAAACACCAACACCAAGCCGGTCAAGATTCAGTTGATCGGCGGCGCCGCCGGGCCATCACTTCCGCTTGGCGACGACCCGGTGCTGCGGGATGGTGACGTGGTTACCGTGCAAGGCCAGGGCAACTATCAGCCAAAGCCATTTGTAGTCACCGTGGATGGAGCCGTCAAACACCCAGGTCCGGTTATATTGACCGGGCGACTAACCCGACTCAGCGATGCGATCCAAGAAGCCGGCGGGCTGCGCTCGGATGCCTTTCCGCAAGGCGCTTCATTTCATCGCAAATCGCAATACTTGACCACCGCCGACCAAGAAAAGATGGCGTCAATCGTCAATCAATTAAACGCTATCATCAATGAGGCGGACTACCATCGTGAGCAAGCGCAGGCCGATGTGGAGCGGATCAAGGCGATCGGAAAAGCCGCTCAGCCACAACTGCCGATACCAATTTCCGGTCTGGGAGTAACTCCGGCTGCCGGAACGACCAATTCCGGAATCGCGGCCGGCGCTCAACAGCTTTACGCCACTCAGCTCGTCACTCCAGCCCGACCGCTCACCGCCGCTGATCTGGCGCCGAACGGCAATGTAACGATAAATCTGGAGAAGGCGCTGAAAGACCCTAAATCGAGCGCAGATATTTTGCTGAAAGACGGCGATTCAATTGATGTTCCGGAAATACCCTCAACCGTACAGGTTGTCGGCGCGATAGGGGTCAATCAAGCGGTGCCGTATAAGAAGGGGCAGGGTGTCCAATACTACGTAAATCACTGCGGCGGCTTTTCACCCGATGCGGCGAAAAGTCGAATTGAGGTGGTGCGATTAGGCGGCGGTATGTTCTTGCAGAAACACGCCGGTAAGATACAGCCCGGCGATATGATCGTAGTTCCCACCAAAGTGATGGCCGCTCGGCTTACCAGTAGCACCAGCCAGATTGACAGCATCATTCGCACCCTGACCAGCTCGGCGCTGATCTACGCCATTGTTTCAAGAGTATTGAACCTGTGATGATCAAGCAAGCTCTGCAACACCGACCAGGATCTACCGGCACTGGAAGCGATGGCCTCACCGTGCAATCTCAAAAAACTTCCTTTGAGTGGGCACGGGCATAATGCGGTTTTCGTTTCGAGAGACCTCTTTGGTGCCGATTTGGATTATTCCAGGGTTGGGAATTGCGGCGGCGCTTATCACTTTTGTGATCTGCCATCTTCTCACTCCCTGGTACCGGTCGGATACCACCCTGTTCTTCCCCAACGCGATGCAAAGCGGCGCCCAATCCCTCTTGAGCAGAATCGGCGGCGAGCACGTGCTCGGTGCTTCGGGCGCCTCGTCACAGGTGCCCCTATTGGGCGGACTGGTCAGCTCCCCGTTGATTGGAACTGGGCCCGACGTGGCCATCGCGGTGCTATCCAGCGCCAGGGCAAAGAACATCGTGATGAAGCAGCTCGACCTACCTAAAGTGTGGCACATGAATGCGGGAGCGGCCTGGAAACGTCTCAGCACCCATGTCAGCTTCAAAATTGATGAAAACGGTCTGCTGGATGTGGCGGCGGAGGATACAAACCCTCACCGCGCCTCCATTATCGCTAAGAGCTTCGTTCAAACTTTTCAAAAGCTATCCAATGTACTCAGCCTGAACGTAGCTCATCGAAATAGGGTCTTTTTGGAGGGCAGACTTCGGCTTGCGCGCGAGCGAAATAAAACATTACGGGAGCGGCTGCTCGATATCGAAGAGATGGCGCCCTCAACGTTGATGACGATGTCCAGCTCCAACAGCGATCTGGCTAAGATGGTATCCAACCTGGAGACGCAATATACCCAGGCGAAAATAACCGATGCGTCTATCAATGCGCAACTTAAGTGGTCAACCGGTGCGGCGTGGAATACGGTGAACTCAATCAATGCACTGCCATCGGCCGAGCCTTTTGCCAAACATGAGCGGGCGCAGGTTCAGGAGCTCGAGGGAGAGGTGGCGCTGGCCGGCGCCAGCTTTGGTCCCGATAATCCCCAGTATCGGCAATTGAAAGTGCAGCTCGATATCGCTCGAAAACAGCTTCGAGCCGAAGCGATACGCGAAGCCCACGCATTAAAGCTGAATATCGCGCCGGAGGTCGCTGCGCTCTACGCGAAAAAGGTTGAGGCTGACGCTGAGACAGCAGGGATGAGTAAGGTGGTGGACAAGCTGAAAAATGAGCTGTCAAAACTCCCCGCCTGGAAAATAAAAGAGGAGCAGATTCAGCATGAGCTGCAGGCCAATGAAAATCTCACCGAACTGCTGGCCACCCAAACCGAGTTGGCTCGAATCGCCGAAGCTCGTGACGCCACCTCATTCGTAACAATTGATAAACCCGGACTTCCGACCGCCCCCTACTCACCCCGCACGTTATTCGATACGGTGGCGGCCGGCTTCATCGGCATCATTATTGGTTTCGGGGCGTTTATGGCCGGGCGCGCATTAGTTGATTCCGAATCGCTGACCGATATCAAGTCCGATTCGGATACGCCTTCGCGCATGAATGACAAAATCACCCCGTAAGCAGTTTCATTCCTTGGTCAAGTCGCACGAGCCTCCCATTTTATCGAAAGGAGAGACCATTCATTTCCACCATATTCGTTACGGGTGCGGCCGGCTTCATCGGCTCGCACCTCTGTGAGCGGTTGCTGCAGCAGGGAGACCGGGTCATCGGCTACGATAACTTCGATCCCTATTATGATGTGGCTCTGAAGGAAGCCAATCTTCAAAGGTCGCTATCAGAGGATAGGTTTATGCTGGTTCGGGGCGATATTTTGGATGCGGAAAACCTTGGCAACCTATTCAATAAATTGAAGCCGGATAAAATCGTCCACTTGGCGGCCAAGGCTGGGGTGCGACCCTCACTGGAGGACCCGGCCGGTTACCAGCGCGTGAATGTGGAGGGGCTCACCAATATTTTACAGTCGGCTCGGATAGCCGGCGTCAACCAATTGGTGCTGGCCTCGTCCTCTTCGGTATACGGCGCCAATACCAAAGTCCCATTCAGTGAGGAGGATCCGGTCAACCTGCCCATCTCGCCCTACGCCGCCAGCAAACGAGCCGGCGAGCTGGTCGCCGGTGTGTTTCATCATCTCTATGGGATGCATATCGCCTGCCTGCGGTTTTTTACTGTCTATGGGCCGAGACAGCGCCCCGATATGGCGATCTCGAAATTCTGCCGGCGGGCGATGAAGGGTGAGCCGATCGAGATTTTCGGCGACGGCGCCACCCAGCGCGACTACACCTACATTGAGGATATAATTGATGGTGTGACTGCCGTGTTGGACCGGGTGGGCGGCCTGGGTTTCGAGATCATCAACCTGGGAAACTCAAAGACGGTTTCGCTGAGTTATCTGGTTGAGACGATCTACAAGACGCTGGAACTTGAGCCGAACCTCATTCACCAGCCGATGCAGCCGGGCGACGTGGAGATCACCTATGCCGATGTGAGCAAGGCGGCATCCCTGCTGGGCTACCGGCCGCGCACCTCCATTGAGGAGGGGCTGAAAAAGTATGCGGAGTGGCTGCGGAAATCGCCGCCTATGATCGGCCGCATCCGATAGATACAATAGAAATGATAGAAACGGTACGGGCACATGTTAATCGCTGGAATCGCTGGCAAGAGCGCTCCGTAAACCGGCGCATCTTTTCGGCCGCGCTCACGGTTGGCGGTATGACGCTTCTGGTGCGGCTTTTCTCTATCGGCAATACAATAGTGGTGGCCCGTCAATTCGGCGCCGGCGACGCGATGGACGCCTTTCTAATCGCCTTTATCATCCCCAATTTCGGCGCCAACATCGTGGCCGGGTCTTTTTACGCCGCCTTTATGCCGACTTTCATACAGGTGCGCGAACGGGATGGGAACGAAGCCGCCCAGCGCCTATTCTCCAACATTATGACCTTGACGGTGGGGTTGCTCAGCGGCTTAGTTCTTTTGCTAATTGTATTGAGTCCAGTTTTGTTGCGCTTATTGGGTTCGAGTTTCAGCGGAACAAAACTGGCGCTGGCCGAGCATCTTTTCTATCTATTGATCCCGATTTTAGTGATCAATGGATTAGCGACGATCTGGACCACGGTGCTGAATGCGGATGAGAAATTTGCGCTGGCCGCGCTCGTTCCGGCGCTGCCTTCGCTCGGCTCGATGATTTTCGTCATCGTGTTGGCCCGAATTTGGGGAATCTATGCGGTAGCGGTCGGAACTTTGCTGGGCGCCGTGATTCAAGCCTCATTGCTGGGCAGAGCGCTTCGGCGTAGAGAGCTTTCGCTGATACTGCGGCGGCCGGAACTCGATCCGAATACCAAGATCGTATTGAAACAGTTCACTCCGATGGTTGCGGGCGCCCTGATCATGGGTGTGTCCCCACTCATTGATCAGGCGATGGCGGCGATGCTGGGTCGGGGCGCCGTTTCGGAGTTGAGCTACGGTACCCGAATTGTAGCGGTGGTGACCGCCATCGGAACGGCCGCGCTGGGTAGTGCGGTGTTGCCGCATTTCTCGAAGATGGTGGCTCATGAGGATTGGGCGGCGGTTCGGCACACCCTGAAAACCTATTTCCGGCTGATCGTGCTGACCACTATTCCGTTGACGATCGGATTGGTGGTATTATCCGAGCCGATCGTGCGGCTACTTTACCAGCGGGGCGCCTTCACCGCCGCCGATACCCAGGTGGTTTCACGGGTACAGATGATGCTGCTGCTGGAGATACCGTTTTACACGCTGGGGATACTGGTAGTAAGGTTAATCTCGGCGTTAAAAGCCAACCGCTTGCTGATGTATGGTGCGGTTATCAATGTTATCATCAATGCCGTCCTAAACTATATCTTTATGATTCGAATGGGTGTGGCGGGGATCGGGCTTTCTACTGTATTTGTATATATTATTTCTTTTGCCTATCTATTTACTGTTCTAATGATCGTTTTCCGAAAAGAGGTGATTCGTGCACGACAATGACAAGGCTGGAAAAACTTATTGGGATCGCCTATGGGATACCACTTCTCTACCACGCCCATTGTATCCTGAAAAAAGGGAGGTGACAGCATTTTGGGATAATTACGTGAACTGGCGAACTCACCATTACCTGGTGTCTGTATTTGGCAGAGATGCCACTAGCGGGAAAAGGTTATTGGAAATTGGTTGCGCGCGCTCTGTATGGCTCCCCTACTTCGCTAGCCAGTTCGGCATGCAAGTTTCCGGATTGGATTATTCAGAAATCGGTTGCGATTCAGCAAGAAGAATATTGGAGAGAGAAAAAATCAAAGGGGATATCATTCAGGCTGACCTATTCGACCCACCCGAAAGGTGTATCGGCGCGTATGATTATGTGATATCCTTCGGCGTGCTGGAGCATTTTAAGAACACTGATTCAGCGCTAGCCTCAATAAAGAATTTCCTGAAACCGGGCGGCGTCCTCATAACCAATATACCAAATCTCAAAGGGCTGCCGGGATGGCTGCAAAAAAGATTGGATCGTGAGGTTTATGACATTCATGTACCCATGAGTAATGTGGATTTAATCAGATCCCATAAAGAAAACGGATTTAATATCATTGATTGCAGGTATTTTTTATTTTTAAATCTTGGAGTTTTAGTTTATGATAGATACCGTAACCAATTGTTATATCCATTCCTCCACAAATCAATTGTTAGATTAACTAAACTATGCTGGGTTTTTGAAGACAAATTACCCTGGCTTTTTCGACCCAATCGCTTTACATCGCCTTATATCTATTGCGTAGCACAGAAGATTTCTACATGAAAAACCCTACCATGCGAATAACTCTCGTCATATCCCAATTAGGACCGGGCGGCGCCGAGCGGGTGATGTCCAAAATGGCCAACTACTGGGCTGAGCGTGGTCATGAAATATCGTTGATTACATATAGCTTAGCCAAACAAGACTTCTATAAATTAAATTCCGATGTTCGCCGAATTGGGCTTGATTTAATGAGGGAATCACCGAACATCGGCTGGACAATTAAAAATTTAATTTGGCGTGTAATACAATTGCGTAAGGCGATTATGTCAACGCGCCCACAATTAGTTATTAGCTTTCTCGATCGTACTAATGTGTTGACGCTTATCGCTTCAATCGGCCTAAAAATCCCAGTTATTGTCTCTGAACGGTGCGATCCATTAAGCGTACCAATCGGCAATCGTATTTATGAAATATTAAGAACGAAATTTTATCCAAGAGCATCTGCGATAGTGGTGCAAAGTGAGGGAGTTCGCCAGTGGGCGCAAAAATTTATATCCGATCGAAAACTCTTTATTATTCCTAATCCAGTTGAAATAGTATCTGAAACCGATATCTCTCCATCAAATTGCAAGGCACCTGATCATAACGTGATAATAGGTATGGGGCGGCTGAGCAGGGAAAAAGGGTTCGATTTGCTGATTAAAGCATTTCAGAAATGCGCCAGCGATCATCCTGAATGGTCGCTGGTGATCTACGGTGATGGAACGGAGCGTGCCGCATTGGAGGAGCTAAGGCGCGATCTCGAGCTGAATGGCCGGGTGCAGTTGCCGGGCACAACCAAAAAACCGGCGGAGGCGTTAAATGACGCCGATCTTTTTGTGACTCCTTCCCGAACCGAAGGCTTTCCGAACGCGCTGCTGGAAGCGATGGCTTGTGGGCTGCCGGTCATCAGCTTCGACTGCCCCAGCGGGCCACGGGAAATTATCCGGAATGGGGTTGATGGGCTGCTGGTCCCGCCGAACGATGTGGATGCCTTAGCCGCTGCGATGGGGCGCCTGATGTCGGATAAAGAAGAACGAGACCGATTGGCGGCCAGGGCCCCTGAGGTGTGCGAGCGGTTCGGTATGGAAAAGGTGATGGGACTGTGGGAGGATGTGATATGTCGAGTGACGCATCAAATGCGCCGGTGAACCAACATGCGACCGAAGTCGCCCGCGGCGAGCGGTTTGAATTCGGCAAGAACTGGCAACGTTTCTTATCGAGTCTCAATGATCAGAGGATTGAGATCGCGGAGAACTCCCTGAAGGAAAAGTTAGGGGTGAGCGACCTCGCCGGTCAGCGCTTTCTCGATATCGGCAGCGGCAGCGGCCTCTTCTCGCTGGCTGCCCGACGGCTGGGCGCCAATGTGCATTCGTTTGATTACGACCCACAATCGGTCGCCTGCACCGCCGAGCTGAAACGTCGCTATTTCCCGGACGATCCAAACTGGGTGATCGAGCCGGGATCCGCTTTGGATCAGGAGTATCTGGCCTCGCTGGGGAAGTACGATGTGGTCTACTCGTGGGGCGTTCTGCATCACACCGGCGATATGTGGCGGGCGCTGGAGTACGCCGCGATTCCGGTGGCGCATGACGGGAAATTGTTTATTTCAATTTATAACGACCAAGGCGGGAGCAGTCGGCGATGGCGGAAAGTGAAGCGCGCCTATAATCGAGCGCCGAAAGGTATGAAGTTCTTGATTTTGTGGCCGGTGTTTCTTTGGACAT